>JAVBVJ010000003.1:0-4990 GCA_031554355.1 Oscillospiraceae bacterium | reverse complement strand
ATCGAGCGCTACATGCGGCTGACCCCGGACGAGGCAATCGCGATCCGTTGGCACATGGGCGGTTTCGACGACAACGCGCGCATCGGCGGATTCAGTGTCGCCAACGCATTCGGCAAGTTCCCGCTTGCGGTCAAGCTGCATCTCTGCGACCTCGAGGCGTCCTATCTGCTCGAGGGATACGGCGGTCAGGACTAAGATTCATAATAAAACACTCGACTTTCGTCGAGTGTTTTTGTTTTGTTATTTTTTAGGTTCCTCGTAGGCGTTGTAGTAGGGATTCGGAACCTGCTGCGGCATCTGCGGCTGAACCGGCGCGGGCGCACCGGGCATCGGCGCGGGCGGCTGCTGCTGGATCGGGCGGTAGGTCCGCGCAAACTGCTGAATCGACTGCAGGTTCTGCTGGTCGTAGGTCTTCGGCAGTTCGTAGACCGGCCGTGCGACCTGCTGCGGCGGTTGCGGCTGCGGCGGTTGGTACTGCGGCTGCGGTCTCGGAGCCTCGTAGGAGACCGGCTGCGGTTGCGGCTGGTACTGCTGCGGCTGGTATTGCGGCTGCGGCTGATACGGTACCGGTTGTTTCACGGGCGGCTGCTGCGGGGTCTGGAAGCGCGCGGGCTGTGCGTAACCCTGCGGGGCCGGCGTCGTCTGTTGCTGCGGCGGCGCCTGCGGTCTTGTGGCTGGCTGCTGCGGGTAGTTGCGCTGATAGTTCGCCTGCATATTGGCCGGCGCGTACATCTGGGCCAGATTGCGCTGGGTCTCGCGCTGATACTCCTGGAACGCCTTGTGTACCGAACTCGTCCGCTCCTGTGCCTCCAGCATCGAGCGCTCCGCCGCCTGACGGCGTTTCTCGACATTCGCGACGTTTTGCTCCAGAATCGAGATCTGATTTTTCAGATCGCTAATTTCGCTCTCCCGCTGCCGCAGATCAATGTTTTTTTGCTCGATCACGGTCAGCGATTCGTTCTGCTGCATGCTCAGGTCGGAGAGTTCCCTGCTCTGCCCCAGGATCTCTTTGTTCTGGCTGAGAACCGTATCATTCAGGCGGGTGATATCGTCGTTCATCTCGCCGATCTGACGGCTCAGCGCATTGATGTGGTTGTCCTTCGCGGAGGTCTCCTCGCGAATGGCGCGGATCGTCTGATCGCTGTCCAGAATGACGTTGCGCATGCTGTCGGCGGACTGGATCAACTCGGTCAGTTCGCTGTTGCGCGCCGACAGCTCGTAGCTCAGGCGGTCGAGCTCGGCCTTGGAGCTGGCGAGCAGATCCTGTGTGTTGATGAACTCGGAGGAGATGCGGGTCAGTTCCGCTTTCGCGGTCGAGTAATCCACCTTAATGCGGCCGAGCTCGTTGGTCACGTTCGAGGCGTTGGCCTGTTCCGTCGCGAGGTCGGCGAGCGCGTTGGTCAGCTCGATGCGGGTGGTGCGCAGTTCGGTGTCGTTCTCCGCTATCTTGGTCTGGAGATGTGTGATCTCCGTCTTGTTGTTCATGAGCTCGTTCTTGGTCTCGGAGTGCTCCGCTTTCTCGTGGTTCAGCTCGTCCTGAACTTTCGCGAGGTTCGCCTCAGTGAACTCGAGCGTCGACTGGGTGCGCGAGAACCGCACCTTGATGTCCGCCAACTCATCGTTGCTGTTGGCGAGTTCGTTGCGCAGCTGGGTGATCTCGTCCTTCGCCTGATCGAGCTCGGCGGAGAGGCCGGCGAGCTGGCTGTTCGCGGTCTCGAGATTCTTCAGCAGGCCTTCGTTGCCGGATTTCAGACCGTTGATCTGCTCAAGCGCTTCCGTCAGCTTGGAGTACAGCAGCTTCTTCGACTCGGTCTCGCGGCTCAGCGAATCCTGCAGGATCGTCAGTTTGGTCTGCAGCGAGGAGGTCTTTTTCTTGAACTCGTCCTCTGAGCGGTTAAACCCGTCCATGCGCTCGTTTTCGTCGACCAGCTGGGACTTGGCGTTCACCAGATCCGCTTCCAGTTTCGACAATTTATTGATCAGGTCGCGGTTCGCGGTCTGCAGCGACGCAACTTCCTTGCTGTACCGCTGTTCCGATGACGAATTCGCGTTTTCTATCGAATCAATAAACTCATCGACGTCTTCTTTGGCGTAACCGAATAATGTGGTGCCGAAACGGTCGGCGTTCTTGCCCTTATTCTCGTCGTCGACAACCCCTTGATTGATCTGTCTGTTCTCGCTCAAAACGCATCCCCCATTCTTTTTCTATAAATCGTTTCGGATTAAATACTCGAGTGATTGAACCGCGACTTCTATCGCATTGGTGGTGTCGTGCACATGGTCCTGCGGCAGCCCCGCCGCTTCGCGCTCCTGGTTCCAGACCACGCTCATGATGCCGCCGCCCTTTGCGCCGAGCGAAGCGCAGATCGTAAACAGCGCGGCCGTCTCCATCTCGGAGCATTTGGTTCCGGCCCGCTTCCAGGCCTCCCATTTATTGAGCAGTTCGTAGGACACCGGCATCCGGCCGGGGTCGTGTTGTCCGTAAAAAGAATCCTTGCACTGCGCCACGCCGACGTGGTACGGCACGTTCAGCGCTCTGGCCGCCTTGCGCAGCGCGACGGTGATATCTAAATCGGCGACGGCGGGAAACTCGATCGGCAGGTACTCCTTGGAGGTTCCCTCCGCGCGGATCGCACCGCTGATGACGACCACATCGCCGGCTTTCACGTCCAGATCGATGCCGCCGCAGGTGCCGATTCGGATAAAGGATTCGACGCCGAGTTTGTGCAGCTCCTCGACTGCGATCGCGGTGGACGGGCCGCCGATACCGTGGCTCATGACGACGACTTTTTCACCGCACTGTTCGGCGAGGTAGGTATTGTACTCCCGGTTCATGCCCAGCTGGCGCGCGTTCTTCATGTACCCGGCGATCTTCGGAATTCTGCCGGGATCCCCGGCGATCAGCGCGTACTTCGCGCCTTCGATATCCTCTTTCGCCAGATTGATATGATAAAGCTTTTCGCTCATGGATCTCTCCTATTTGTTGGAACGGTCGTTTAACAGACGGATCAGCGAATCGAAATCGCTCTCGTCGGGGCCGCCGGTCTCCTCCACCTTTACGGGTTCGAGGGCCGTCGGGATGGGGAACGTGTAGCCGGACGCGGGGGTCGGCGGCGCGTCGAAGCCGGTCGCAATGACCGTGATGCTCATCTCGTCCGCCAGCGTTTCGTCGAATACCGCGCCCCAGACGATGTTTGCGTTGGGGTCGGTGGCGTTCGTGATCATCGTCGCGGCCTGATCGATGTCGGACAGATCGATGTCCGGCGAGGCTGAGACGTTGATTAATACGCCGCGCGCGCCGTTGATGGTGGTTTCGAGCAGCGGGCTGGAGATCGCCATCGTCGCCGCGGTGGTCGCCTTGTCGATGCCGGAAGCCCGTCCGACGCCCATGTGCGCGTAGCCGGAATCCTTCATCACGGCGGTGACGTCCGCGAAATCGAGGTTTATGTAGCCCGGAGTATTGATGAGGTCGGAGATGCTCTGGACGCCCTGAACAAGAACGCTGTCTGCCATCTCGAACGCGTTGGAGAGCGTGATGCGCTCGGTGGTGATCAATTTGAGGCGCTCGTTTGGAATCACGACGATGGAGTCGACGTAATTGCCGAGCTGGGAGATGCCTTCTTCTGCGATCTCCATCTTGCGCTTGCCTTCAAAGATAAACGGTTTCGTAACGATGCCGATGGTCAGAATCCCCATCTCTTTGGCGATTTTCGCGACAACCGGCGCAGCACCGGATCCGGTGCCGCCGCCCATGCCCGCCGTGATAAAGGTCATCGACGCGCCTTTCAGCGCAGCGGTGATGTCCTCAATGCTCTCCTCGGCGGCGCGCTTCCCGATGTCGGGATTTCCGCCCGCGCCGGTGCCTTTCGTCAGCTTGTTGCCCAACTGGAGTTTGTAGGTCGCCTTGTTGAATTTCAGGATGTGGGCATCGGTGTTCATCGCGATGAATTCCACGCCGCGAATACCGCTTCCAATCATGCGGTTTACGGCATTGCCACCGCCGCCGCCGACACCGACAACTTTGATGTTAATCCCGAAAACCTCTTCCTGACTCAATGCAAAATTCATAGATGGCAAGGTCGTTCCTCCTATTCGGCACTATATCTATATAAAAATAGCATATAGCAGTGCGATTTTCAATAGCAAGATTACAGATAGTAGAACTTTTTTTACAAAACGTACAATATCTAGCGGTTTCAGCTGATAAATCAATCCCCGTCGGTGTCCGTCTCCGCGAGCTCTTCTTCGGGCTCGGCGGGCGGCGGTTCGACGTACTCATTGCCCGGATCTGTCAGATAATCCCCCGGTTTATAGGTCGCTTTCCCCGCAACGGACAAGTCGATATAGCCGGTATCGGTCGCGTAGAGGTTGTCCTCGAACGTGACTTTCAGCATATCAATTTTATACGCTACGTTATGACCCGTTCCGATCATGACAAAAAAACGGTTGTCCAGAATCAGCGCATAATTGAGCTTGTCCGAGATGTCAATCTGCTGGATAACCCCCGTCAGCTCCGCCTCTTTCAGTGCGGCGTACAGCCGGGTCAGGAACTCCAGCTGTTCCGCGTTGTCCGTCCCGATGGTCTTTCCAAGCACCGGGTCTTTCGGCTCCAGCCCGAGGATCTCGATCATGTCTTTCGGCTTTTCCGACACAAACTCCAGCGCTTTCATCGTGTCCGAAAACACGAGATACTGCCCGCCGCTGCGCGCGACCATCAGTTCCTGAACCTCGCCGATCTCGATGAGGACCTTGCCCGGCAGAACGCGCCGGACGCGGACCTCCTGTATGTACGGAAACGCGCTCCAAATCTGATCCTCCACCTTCGCGGTGCTGAACAGGAACAGGTTGTCCCCTTTTTTGACGCCCGACGTCGCGATGATGTTGGACGCCGTGTACCGCTCCAGTTTTCCCGAGACCGTGACCTCGGTCACCTTAAAGAACAGCGCGAACGACAGAACGATACCGGCCAGAACAAATAAAACAAGGAAAA
>JAVBVJ010000037.1:0-12170 GCA_031554355.1 Oscillospiraceae bacterium | reverse complement strand
TCGATTACCGAGGGGCTGCCGCTCGAGTTTCATCAGGGACTGCTGGTGGAAAACGATTGCTGGACGCAGTGTTTCGAGGAACAAAACGAGGGCCGCGAGGGCATGACCGCTTTTGTGGAAAAACGACCGGCCAAATTTAATTCTTGAAGGAGAATCGACATGGAGTTTATGGATTGTGTCAAAAACAGGCGGAGTATCCGCAAATTTGCGGCGGATGTCCTGTCGGACGAGGTGCTCGCGCGCCTGATTAAGGCCGCCTCGTACTCGCCGAGCTGGAAAAATTCGCAGACGGTGCGCTACTACGCCGTGCGCGACGCTGTTCTCCGCGACGCCGTTGCGGAAAACTGCGTCACGGGCTTTGCGCCCAACGCCGCGACGATCCGCAACGCAGCCGCCATCATTTTAGTCGCGACGGTCGCGAACCGCTCGGGCTACGAACGCGACGGCTCGTTCTCGACCAGCAAGGGCACGCACTGGGAGAGCTTCGACGCCGGGATCGCCACCCAGACGCTCTGCCTCTCGGCGTGCGAGGAGGGGCTCGGCACCGTCGTTCTGGGCATCTTCGACGAGGCGAAGCTGCGCGAAACCGTCGGCGTTCCCGACGGCCAGAAGATCTCCGCCATCGTCGCAATCGGCACCCCGAACGAGGCGCCTGAGATGCCGAAGCGCAAGGACGTCGCTGACCTGCTGACGATCGTCGGCTGACCGCAACCCGCGCGCTGCGCGAAGCCCGCAAAAACCAATCCCCGGAGCGGCGCACGGTGTGCGCCGCTCCGGGGATTTTCCGGCGTCTGCGCCGGCGCCGCGGCATGCGTGCCTGCCGCGGCTGTTATTGCGGGGACTCCGGACCGCCGCAAGCCTTATTATTCTTGAAATAGAATAATGAACGGTGATTACAGCCGTTGTAATCATTGGCAATCCGTACTATAATTAAAGCAGTATCAGGAATATTTTAGAGCATTTTCACAATGATTCGGTCTCTTTACAGCGCGGTTTGTCCAGTCCGCCGCCCGTCAGGTCCCGCACCTTATCCAACGCCTGACCGGACAGAAAGACGATCTCTGTTGCCGCACCGTCCAGTGTCTCGCCGACGAGACGCAGGGCGTTGTCGTTTTCTATAAGCGTCAGCGGCAGTGTGCGGCGCACCAACGTGCCGGTCGCGCCGTCGACCGCTTCCAGCGTCACTTCGTCCGCCTGAACATGCGACAATCCGGGATCGCCGAAGCAGGCGGCGGCGTTGTCCAACAGCGCCAGTACCGCCCCGCGCGCCGCCACATAATCGCGGTATGTCTCCAAGCCGTTTCCGGTCAGCATAGCGGCAATCTCGTCTCCCAGTGCCGCGGCATCCATCCTGTTTTCCATGGCGCACCTCCGTTTTTTTCTATTATAGCAAATCCGGACAGGGTTTTAAAAGCTTCCGTAAGCTTTTGGAATACATATACATAGGAGGGCAAATATGATTAAAAAACCACTCATCATCAATGGCGTCAAGCGCACCCTGGTGGTGGACGAGAACCAGTCGCTTGCGAACGTACTGCGCGAGCAGCTGATGCTGACCGGCTGTAAGATCGGCTGCGGTGAGGGCCATTGCGGCGCCTGCGACGTTCTTGTGGACGGGAAAGTCACCCGGTCCTGCGTGCTCAAGATCGGCAAGGTCAACGACTACGCCGCGATTGAGACCATTGAGGGTATCGGCACTGTCGACGATCTGCATCCCCTTCAGGTGGCATGGATGGCGCACGGCTGCGCCCAGTGTGGTTTCTGCAGCCCCGGCTTCATTATGTCTGCCAAAGGATTGCTCGCCGAGAACGCCAACCCCACCCGCCAGCAGGTGCGCGACTGGTTCCAGAAGAACCGCAACCTGTGCCGCTGCACCGGCTACAAACCACTGGTCGATGCCGTCATGGACGCCGCGAAAGTTCTGCGCGGCGAGATGAAGAAGGAAGACCTGCTCTTTAAGCCGACCGACAACAAGATTCTCGGAACAACCTACGCCCGCCCGTCCGCCGTTGCCAAAGTCACCGGCGAATGGGACTTCGGCGCTGACGGCGCGCTGGAAATGCCGGCCGGAACGCTGCGCTTAGCGCTGGTTCAGGCAAAAGTCTCCCACGCCAACATCAAGGGCATCAACTTCGACGACGCGCTGAAAATGCCCGGCGTCTACAAGGTCATCACCGCCAAGGATATCCCCGGCAAAAACCGCATCACCGGTCTCATCACCTTCCCGAACAACAAGGGTGACGGCTGGGATCGTCCGATCCTCTGCGACGAGAAGGTCTTCCAGTTCGGTGACGCCATCGCGGTCGTCGCCGCCGACACCGAGGAGCACGCCCGTGCCGCCGCCGATGCCGTCAAGGTCGACCTCGAGGTACTGCCGGCCTACATGAGCGCGCCCGAGGCCATGGCGCCCGACGCCATCGAGATCCATCCCGGCACGCCCAACATCTACTACGAGACCAACTGTATCAAGGGTGTCGACACCAAGGACATCATCGCGAACGCGCCCAACGTGGTCGAGGTGGAATCCTACTGCTCGCGTCAGCCCCACTTGACGATCGAGCCCGACTGCGGTTACGCCTACGTCGATCCCAACGGCGTGCTGACCGTCCACTCCAAGTCGATCGGTATCCACCTGCACCACGCCATGATCTGCGCCGGCATCGGCATCGAGCCCGAAAAACTCCGCATCATCCAGAACAACGCCGGCGGCACGTTCGGCTACAAGTTCTCGCCGACCAACGAGGCTATCCTCGGCGTCTGCGCGCTCGTGACCGGAAAACCCGTCTCGCTCGTGTTCAATATGTTCCAGAACATCACCTACACCGGCAAGCGTTCGCCCGGCTTTATGCACGTCAAGATGGCGGCGGACAAAGACGGCATGATTCTGGCGATGGAAGGCGACAACTACATCGACCACGGCCCATACTCCGAGTTCGGCGACCTGCTGACGCTCCGTCTGACCCAGTTCACCGGCGCGGGCTACGACATCCGCAACATCCGCAACAAGAGCCAGACGGTCTGCACCAACCATGCGTGGGGTTCCGCGTTCCGCGCCTACGGTTCGCCGCAGTCCTTCATGGGTTCCGAAATCGCCATCGACATGCTGGCAGCGAAAATGGGCATGGATCCGTTTGAGATCCGCCAGAAGAACTGCTACAAGGAGTCGGCCGGTTCCACCACCCCGACGGGACAGGTGCCGGAAGTCTACTGCCTTGAGAAGATGTACGAGATGGCGAAACCGCTGTACGAAGCCGCCAAAAAACGCGTCGCCGAAAAGAATGCCCGGTCCGACGGCAAGATCAAGTACGGCGTCGGCGTATCGCAGGGCGTGTACGGCTGCGGACTGGACGGTGTCGACAGCTCCGAGGCGTGGGTCGAACTGACCGCCGACGGCGTCGTCGTCTACAACGCATGGGAGGATCACGGCCAGGGTGCCGACCTCGCATCGCTGACCCACGCGCACGAGACCCTGCGGCAGGCAGGCATCAAGCCCGAGCAGATCAAGCTGGTCATGAACGACACCATGATCACCCCGAACTCCGGCCCGGCCGGCGGCTCGCGCTCCAACGTCATGACCGGTAACGCAATCCGTGTCGGCGCCGAGATGCTGGTCAACGCCATGAAGAAGCCGGACGGCACCTTCCGCACCTACGACGAGATGGTCGCCGAGAAAATCCCGACCAAGTACGAGGGCAAGTGGGTCGCCTCGGCCTGCTCGAACTGCGACCTCGAGACCGGTCAGGGCGCGCCGTTCAGCAACTATATGTACGAGATCTTCCTGCCCGAGGTTGCCGTCGACACCACCACCGGCAAAGTCACGGTCGAGAAGTTCACGACGGTCTGCGATTTCGGTACGATCATCAACAAGAGCACCGTGGACGGCCAGGTTCTCGGCGGCCTCGCACAGGGCATCGGCCTTGCACTCACCGAGGACTTCGAGGATCTCTCCAAGCACACCTCACTGCTCAAATGCGGTATCCCTTATATCGAGAACATTCCGGATGACATCGAGATCCACTATCTGGAAACCTACCGCAAGGACGGCCCGTACGGCGCTTCCGGCGTCGGCGAAGGCCCGCTGACCGCGCCGCATCCCGCCATCCTGAACGCCATCTTCAACGCGACCGGCGCCCGCGTCACCCGCGTGCCCGCGCTGCCCGAAGTGGTGCTTGCCGCGCTGAAAAACTAAGCGGTAATTTCATTCCGTTCGTGTAATTTATTCTCAAATATGATAAACTAAAAGGGCAAGATCGTTTGCCCTTTTAGTTTATTGAAATCATGCTGGTACCGTTATGCAGGAAAAACTGGAAAAGAAATTCTACATCATGAAACAGGCGTTCGGGCAGAAAGAGCTGCACGAGCGCGAGGCCGCCTGTACCCGAAACGAACCGCCGCAGTGCGCCGCCGGATGTCCGCTGCACGTCGATGCCCGGGCGCTCTGCGCCGCCGTGGCGGACGGCGATTACGCCAAGGGCCTCTCGCTGCTGCGCGCCGCAACCCCCTTCGTCTCGCTGCTCGCCGCCCGCTGCGACGCCCCCTGCACCAAAACCTGCGTGCTGGAATCGGGCGGAAAAGGCGGCATCGACATCCATGCTTTAGAGGCGGCCTGCCTGCGCCTCGGCGCAGGCGCAAAAGCGCCGACGCGCTTTTTACCGCGCAAAACGGTGACCGTCGCCGTGCTCGGCGACGACCTTTTTGCGCTGGCCGCCGCCGCCGAGCTCGGGCTCAAGGGCTACGAGGTGACGTGGTACACCGCGTCCGGCGATCCGCGGGATGCGCTCCTACCCTACGCGCTGCCCGACGACAGGGTCGCCGCCGACCTCGCGGTTCTCGGCACATTGAAACTGACGCTGAAAGTCGCCACACCTACCAAAGATCTCATCGCCGAACCGTTCGGCGCGTTCTGTCTCTCGCCGTCGCTGGCGAAATCGTGGTACGGCGACACCCCGCCCGCCAATGTGTTCGCGCAGCAGACGGGCGAGAGCGTCACCGAGATTCTGTGCGCCGCCAAAAGCGCCGCGCTCTCGGCCGACCGCTTTGTGCAGGGCGTCCAGACCGAGCAGGGCCGCCTGCGCGAGGGCGCCTACCACAGCGATCTCTTTGTCGCCCACAGCGATATCGCATCCGCCGCCGCGCGAACCGGCGCCGTCGATGCAACCGACGAATCGCAGATCCGGCGGGAGGCCGCCCGCTGCATTCAGTGCGCCTGCACCGAGTGCATCAAGGGCTGCGCGTTCCTGCAGCATTATAAAACCGACCCGCGGCGCACGATCCGCGAGATCTACAACAACATGTCGATCGTGATGGGCGACCACCACGCCAACGCGATGATCAACAGCTGCGCCCAGTGCGCGCAGTGTTCCGCCACCTGCCCGAACCACTTCGATGTGCGCGGCGTCTGCAAGATCGCGCGCGAGACGATGGTGGAGACGGGCAAGATGCCGCCCTCGACGCACGAATTCGCGCTGCTCGACCTCGCGTTCAGCAACGGCGAGGCGTTCCTGTCCAAAAAACCGGCGAACTGCGACCGGCCGCGCTATGTCTTTTTCCCGGGCTGTCAGGCGTCGGCGGTCTCCCCCGACACTGTGGCGGCCGCGTACCGCGATCTCGCCGCGCGGCTGGACGGCGGTGTCGCGCTGATGCTGGGTTGCTGCGGCGCGGTCGCCGACTGGTCGGGCCGTCAGGAACTTTTCGGCGAGACGCTGGAACAGCTGACCGCCGCGTGGACGGCGCTCGGACAACCCGTGATGATCGCGGGCTGCCCTACCTGTAGGCGCATCTTCTCGGAATTCACCGACATCCCCCAGACCGGCGTCTGGGATATTCTGAACGAGATCGGCCTGCCGCAGACCGTTCCGCCCGGCGGCGCGGTGCTGCTGCACGACGCCTGCGGCGCGCGGAATGACAAGGCGACGCAGGACGCCGTCCGCACGCTGCTTAGAACGCTGGGCTGTGCCGTCACCGAGCCCGCGTACCGCGGTGAGACCGCGGCATGCTGCGGGTACGGCGGCCTCTCGCTGTACGCCAACCGCGTGGTCGCCGACAAACTCGCCGACGCCTGCCTGCCCGAACCGGACGCCCGGTACGTCAGCTACTGCATGGCCTGCCGCGACCGTTTCTCCCGCCGCGGCGCGCACTCCCGCCACCTGCTGGAACTTGTCTACGGCGCCGACGACGCCCCGCCGCCTACTTTGAGCGCGCGCCGCTACAACCGGCTCGATCTCAAACAAAAACTGCTGAAAGATTGCTGGAGCGAATCGATGGAACAGGAGCAATACGACTTCACGCTGGAAATCGACGACACCGCCGCCGCCGAGATGGAGGACCGCATGATCTTGCGTCAGGATATGCTCGCCGTCTTCGCGCATCTCCGCGCCGACGGAAACGCCGTCCTCGATAAAGAATCGGGCCTGCTGCTCACAAGCTGCCGCATCGGCAACGTGACATTCTGGGCGCGGTACGAGGAGACCGGCGGCGGCTATCTGCTGCGCGGCGCGTACAGTTACCGCATGACGGTGGAGGTGCTCTGATGGCGGATAAAATCTATTACACCGTGGACACCCACGGCGAACTGGTCTGTCAAAAATGCGGCGTCCCGCTCGAAAAAGCCAATGCGCGCTTCGCCTACATGGGCAACGCGTTTCCGGTCGAGCTGCCGGTCTGCCCGAAGTGCCGGTTCGTGTATGTACCGGAGGAGCTGGCGCTCGGCCGCGTGCTCAGCGTTGAAAAATCGCTCGAGGACAAGTAGATGACGGGCCATCCCGAGGGACTTTCTCAAACCAGGGAGCTGCTGGCGCTGGCGGATCTTGTGCCGCCTGCCGCGGTGCTCGATCTCGGCGCGGGCGCGGGCGGAAGCGTCGCGCTGCTGCGGGAACTCGGGTTCGACGCGCATGCCGTCGACCTTGTCGCCGCCGACGGCGTTCAGATCGCCGACCTCTGCGCGCTGCCCTTCCCCGACGCTTCGTTCGATGCCTGTCTCGCCGAGTGCAGTTTTTCGGTGTGCGGCGACGGCCGCGCGGCGTTTCGCGAAGCGCGCCGCGTGCTGCGGCCGGGCGGACTGCTGCTGCTGTCCGATGTGTATTTCGATCTCGAGGGCGCGCCGCCGCTCTCGCTGGGCCGTCCGGCCACGCTGCCGGGCTGGATCGACGAGGCCGCGCAGAACGGCTTCACGGTGCTGGAGACCGCCGACAAAACCGCGGCGTGGAAGCAGTATTTCCTCGACTGCGTCTGGCGCGGAACAGCGGACGCACTGCCCGCGGAACTGCGCTGTCAGGTCGGCGCGGGTTATTTTCTGATGATCGGTAAAAAAACGTAAAGGAGTCCCCGATGGATCTGTTTGACCGCATGCTGGAACTTTCGAAAGAGGGCTTTTTCTGCGCGCAGATTCTGCTGAAACTGGCGCTCGAGAGTGAGGGCAAGGACAACCCCGACCTGCTGCGCGCGATGGGCGGGCTGAACGGGGGCTTGGGTTTTTCCGGCAACGTCTGCGGCGCGCTCACGGGCGGCTGCTGCCTGATCTCCTACTACGCGGGCAAGGGAGAGGCGGAGGAACTCGAGGATCAACACTGCAACGCGATGATCGCCGAGCTCGTCCGCTGGTTCTCGGAGGAATGTGTGATCGATTACGGCGGCAATAGCTGCAACATCATTCTGGACGGCAACCCCGGCAACAAGATGCAGCGCTGTCCCGGCATCGTCGAGCAGGTGTACCTGAAAGCGATGGATCTGCTCGCGCAGAACGGGGTTCTCGGATGAACATTGGCGGACTGATCGTCGCGGCGGGCCTCTCGTCGCGCATGGGGGCCTTTAAGCCGCTGCTGCCGCTGAACGGGTTCCCGATGGCGGAGATGACCGTCAACAGCATGAAAAACGCCGGGATCCGCGACATCGTGGTCGTGACCGGCTTTCGCGCCGACGAACTGGAGACAGCGCTTACCGATACCGGCGTCCGGTTCGTCCGCAACCGGGAGTATGTCTCGACCGACATGCTTGAATCCGTCAAGATCGGGCTCGCCGCGCTCGGCGACTGCGACGCGTTCTTTCTGCTGCCCGGCGACATGCCGCTTGTCGCGCCTTCCACGTTTTGCGCTCTGCGCACCGCGGCGCAGTCGAACCCCGACGGCGTTTGCTACCCTGTCTGCAAAAACGCGCGCGCCCATCCCCCGCTGATCGCCCGCGCCTGTTTCGACGGCATTCTGTCCTTTTCCGGGGACGGTGGCCTGCGCGCCGCGCTGGCGGCTTTCCCCGCGACCGAGGTGCCGGTCAACGATCCCGGCGCGCTGCTCGACGCCGACGTCCGCAACGACTTCGCGAAACTCGCGGCGGCTGCGCGCGCCACCAAGGGCCTCTCGGTCGCGGAATGCGAGAAGCTGCATCAGGAGGCGGACATCCATCCGCGCGTGCTCGCGCACTGCCGCGCCGTCTCGGCGCTCGCCGCCCACATGGCGGAACAGCTGATCCAAAGCGGGCGCTGCCTCGACATCGAGCTGTGCCGCAGCGGCGGTCTGCTGCACGACATTATGCGCCTCGAGCCCTACCACGGTGTCGCGGGCGCAAAATTCATGGAGGCGCGCGGTTATCATGCGCTGGCCGGGATCGTGCGCGTCCACAACAGCTTCTCCTACGCCGACGACCCCGAACTGGACGAGACGGGCGTTGTGACATTGGCCGACAAATTGCTCATCGACGACATCCGCGTTCCCCTCGCGGAGCGGTACGGCGAGGCGCTGAAAAAATTTGCCGACAACAAAGAGATCTTCGACCGCATCGAAGTGGATGCCCGCGTCGCACAGGCGATGCTGGAAAAATACGAGGTGATCACCGGTGATAAACTCTGACGCATACATCTATCTGAACAACGCGGCGACGTCCTACCCCAAAGCGCCGCCGGTCGCCGAGGCCGTGCGGCAGGCGCTGCTGGACATGCCCGGCGCCGCCAACCGCGGCGGCATCGAGAGTTTCAACGTTTTCGACGCCGTTCGGGCGGAGCTGGCCGCGCTGCTCGGCGTGTCGGATCCCGCGCGCATCGCTCTGGGCGCGAACGCTACCTGGGGGCTCAATCTCGCGCTGTTCGGCTTTCCGTTTAACACGGGCGACGTCGTGTTGTCGACCAAGGCCGAGCACAACTCGGTGCTGCGCCCGCTCTACGCGCTGGAACAGCGCGGCATCGCGAAAACGATCTATCTCGACGTCGACCCCGACGGGCGGCTCGACCCCGATACTTTGGCATCCGCCGTTGCGCGGTATCAGCCGCGGCTCGTGGCGTTCACCCACGCCTCCAACGTGACCGGCGCGGTGGGCGACGCCGAAACGCTGTGCCGCATCGCGAAAGAGGGCGGCGCGGCGGTGCTGATCGACGCGTCCCAGACACTCGGTCTGATTCCGCTCGGCGCCGGGGCGTGGGGCGCCGACCTCGTCGCGTTCACGGGCCACAAGTACCTGCTCGGGCCGCAGGGTACCGGCGGGCTGTATGTCGCGCCCGGCACCGCGCTCACGCCGTGGCTGGTGGGCGGCACCGGCATCCACAGCGACCGCGACACGATGCCCGACGAGATGCCTGTTCATCTCGAGGCCGGAACGGGCAACGAGCCCTCCTACCACGGACTGTTGGCCGCGCTGCGCTGGGCGAAATCGCATCCGCGCGACGAAAACGCCGACGCCGATCGCCTGCGCCGCTTAAAGAGCGGCCTTGTCGCCGCCGGCGCGGACGTCATCGACCCGAAAGAGCCCTGCACGCCGGTCGTGTCGTTCACCGTGAAGGGCTATGCGCCCGCCGACGTCGCCGATATTCTGACCGCAAGCTACGACATTCTGTGCCGCACCGGGCTGCACTGCGCGCCGAAGATCTTCCCCGGTATCGGCGCTGCGGGCGGTACCGTCCGCCTCTCGCTCTCGCGTTTTACAACCGACGCCGAGATCGACGCCGTGCTGGCCGCCGTGCGCGACATTGTGGATGCATTGTGATATGAAATTTGACGTCAAAAAAACCGAAAACTGTTTCGCCGACTCCCGGACCTACGAGTACCGGCTGCCCGTCGACAACACGGCGCTGATCGCGCTGCTCGACGGCTTTTCCGTGACCGTCAACGAGCGGTTCCGCCGCCCCATGTTTCTGGCGCAGGCCGACGACGGCGTTCGGCTCAAAGGGGTGCTGCGCGAATCGATTTTGAAGGCCAGCTTCCCCGAGGACGCGTGGCAGGAACACAAGGCGCGGTTCGAGGCGCTGCTGACCCGACTACAGGAACCGGGGGACACCGATGGCTGAGATACTGTCGAAAACCGAGAGCGTCTGCCCGGTCTGTCTCGCGGTGATCGACGCCGCGCGCGTCGCCCGCGCGGACGGCATCTATCTTGAGAAAACCTGCCCGCAGCACGGCGATTTCTCGGCGCTGATCTGGGCGGGCAACAAAGCGTCGTATGCCGCGTGGAATGATGGCAACGAGGCGCGGGACAGCTTTCCCGCCGCGCGCCCCGCCGAAAGCGGCTGCCCGCGCGACTGCGGCCTGTGCACCGACCATGTCCGCGCGGCGTGCTGCGTGCTGCTGGAACTGACGGCGCGCTGCAATCTGCGCTGCCCTGTCTGCTTCGCGCGCGCGGGCGAGACCGAGCGCCCGGACCCCGCGCTGTCCGACATCGCCGCGCTCTTCGACAACCTGATGGCGGCGGGCGGCCCGTTCAACATTCAGCTCTCGGGCGGCGAGCCGACGGTGCGAGACGACCTGCCCGATATCCTCCGGCTCGGCCGGGAAAAAGGCTTTTCCTTCTTCCAGCTCAACACGAACGGGCTGCGCCTTGCGCGGGAGGACGGCTACGCTAAAACGCTGAAAGAAGCCGGACTCGACTGCGTTTTTCTGCAGTACGACGGCATCTCCGCGGCCCCGCACCGAACGCTGCGCGGGATCAATCTGATGATGGACAAAGAACTGGCGATCGACAGCTGCGCCGAGGTGGGCCTGGGTGTCGTATTGGTGCCGACGCTCGCGCCCGGCGTCAATGTCGGCGAGATCGGCGCGATTTTGCGCTACGCGTTGGACCGCACGCCGACTGTGCGCGGGGTGCATTTTCAACCGGTCAGCTATTTCGGGCGCTGCGCGCTCGACGTTCCGGTGCGGCGGCTGACGATCCCCGACATGCTGCGCGAGATCGAAACCCAGACAAACGGACAGATGAAAGCCGCCGATTTCGTGGGCGGCGGGGCCGAGAACCCCTACTGCTCCTTCCACGCGAACTATCTGCGGCAGGGCGGGCAGCTCAAACGCGTGGGGCGCGAGAAGGCGCGTAGCGGCTGTTGCGGCGTGACCTCGAAGCAGTCGCGCGAATCCGTGGCGCGGCAGTGGTCCGAGCCGCAGGCCGTGGCGGGCGACGACGGATTCGCCGCGTTTCTGCGCGAGCGCGAGGAGAACACCTTCGCCGTGTCCGGGATGCTGTTTCAGGACGCGTGGACGCTCGACCTCGACCGCCTGCGCCGCTGCTACATCTGCGAGGCCGACCCCGCGCGGGGACTGGTGCCGTTCTGCGCCTACAACCTGACCGACACCGCGGGAAATTCCCTTTACAGGAAATAAGATGCAAATTTCAAAACTCGACCATTGGATCCGGCAACAGGAAGGCCTCGATCGTCTGGAACGGGCCGACATCGAGCGCGTCCAGCTGGAAAAGCTGAACGCGCTTTTCGCGCGCGAAAAGTCGCGCGGCGGGTTCTACAGGAACCTGCCCGCGCGACTCGATGTCCTCTCCGATCTTGCCGCGCTGCCCTTTACGACGGAACAGGATTTAGCGGAACACGGCGGCGCGATGGTATTGGTGTCGCAGTCGGACGTGGCGCGCGTGACGTCGGAAGAGACCTCCGGCACCACCGGGCAGGCCAAACGGCTGTTCTACACGGCGGCCGACCGCGCGCGTACCACGGGTTTTTTCGCCGCCGGGATCTCGGAGTTTGCGGGGCCGGGCGACACCGTGATGATCGCGATGCCGTTTTCGGGCACGGACGGGCTCGGGGAACTGATCGCCGCCGCCGTCACGGTGCTGGGCGCGCGGGCGCTGCCGTTCGGTATCGGCAAAAGTTACAGCGAGATGCTAAATCTTCTGACAAGCGAAAACCCCGATTGCTTTATCGGGATGCCGGTGCCGCTGCTGTCGCTGCTGCGCTGCGCGAAGTACACCGACGCCGC
>JAVBVJ010000163.1:0-5278 GCA_031554355.1 Oscillospiraceae bacterium | reverse complement strand
TTCCCTTGCGACAGCCACACCATTGTCTGTTCGCGCTCTTCTATGGTAAGATGTGTGTAATGACTCATTTTGCCTGCCTTTCGATGGTTGTCTCGCAACTCCCATTCTACTGGCTTTGGCTTCTTGAGTCATTATCTTTTTCTCACTGTTGCACTTCAAGTGTAAATCTACAGCTAGTAAATGGAAGTGCCGCGCTTACGCGCGGCACTTTGGTGTTATGGGCATCAATCTGTCATTCTGAGCGCAACGAAGAACCTAGACGGTTGTCAGGGTCCGGAGCCGGATGTCAGTGTCGCTCCGCGGCTCGTCGGTAATCTGCGCTTAACTCGAAAACTTTACTTCAAAAACTGCATAAAAATTTCCTCGCACGCTCCGATACGAGCGCCGCAGCGCGAATGCCGAGGAGAACCGCTGCGTAGCGGCGGTAATGAATCCGAGGCCTCCTCGCCTCCGCGAAAGGTCACGCTCGGCGTCCCTGCTCGGTTGCGAAGGCCCGCAGGCCGAGTGTCGAGGGCGTCTCCCGCCCGAGACGAAGCGCCCGCCCTCGCGACGGTTCGCTGTCTCTACCAACCTTTCGCGGTTGTCGCTCCGCGAGAGCTGTTGAAGGTCAAGAACCGAACTCCATCAAGTTCGCCGCCGTCTCTTCATCAGGGGGTTTGGGGTGAAGCCCCATATTCATTTGGGCGGGTGGGCGGGCAAGTTATGGCGGCGAACAGAAGCAGCGCATTGTCTTTGGTCTTAGCAGCTTTCGCGAAGCGAACCGAATCACCAGTCACTAAAAACCAATCACTCTTTTCCCGTGATCTTCAAAAAGCGGAACAGCGAATCGATGGTGCGGGCGAGGTAGTCCTTCGAAAACCCGCGGATCGCCTTGAACTCGGCGGCGACGCGGTTGATGCTGAACACGGCGCCGACGCCCTCGTCGTAGACGCTGTCGAGCGGGTCCTCGATGTCGCCGACGACGGCGATAACCGGAACGCCGGTTCCTTTCGCCCGCCGCGCGACGCCGATGACGACCTTGCCGCGCAGGCTCTGGCTGTCGATCTTGCCCTCGCCGGTGATGACAAGATCGGCGCCGTCCAGATGCCGGTCGAACCCGACGGTGTCGAGCACAACATCGATGCCGCGCCGCAGTTCCGAGCCGAAGAAGGCGATCATGCCTGCGCCCATCCCGCCCGCCGCGCCCGCGCCCGGAACCGCCGAGACGTCGACGCCGAGATCGCGCTTCAGGCAGTCGTCGAGATGCCGCAAGCCGTCGTCCAGTTGAACGACGAGATCGGGCGTCGCGCCTTTCTGCGGCCCGAAGATGTAGGCGGCGCCCTGCGTCCCGAACAGCGGGTTGTCGATGTCGCACATCGTGATAACCTTGGCGCCCCGCATCTGCGGGTCGAGCGCCGCGCAGTCAATGCGGTCGATGTCGCACAGCGTTCCGCCCGCCGGCACAAACAATGCGCCGTCCTTGTTGTAGAAACGGATGCCCGCCGCGGCCGCCGCGCCGCAGCCGCCGTCGTTGGTGGCGCTGCCGCCCAGTCCCACGATGATGCGCGTCGCGCCGTGCTGCGCGGCGTCCACCATCAGCTGCCCGACGCCGAACGTCGAGGCGGTCAGCGGGTTTTTACGGTTCTCGACAAGCGGCAGTCCCGCCGCAGCCGCCATCTCGATGACGGCGGTCTTTCCGTCGTCAAACAGGCCGTAGCGGCACTCGACGGGCTCGCCGAACGGGTTCTGCACCGTCCGGGTGACCGCGGTGCCGGACATGGCCTGCAGGAAGCAGTCGACACTGCCCTCACCGCCGTCGGCGACGGGCAGCGACACGACCGCGATGTCCGGATAATGGACGCGGATGGCCTGCTCGGCGATCGCGCAGAACTCGTCGGAACGCATCGTTCCTTTAAAAGAATCGGGTATCAGAATTATTTTTTTCATGGCGCTCCTCTGTATTGTGGTTGCAGATTTTAAGGCTCTTTGTAAAGGGCGGCGGCGTCCTTCACCATCGCGTAAAAGGCGTCGGCGACGTCGCGCGGGGCAAGGATTTTGGCGTCGCTGCCGAACCCGAACACCCAGCTTAAAAAGTTGGGACTGACCAGCGCATGGATGTTGACGGTGAACCGCCCGGCGCCGTCCGGAACCATGATGATGCCGGTGCCGAAACGGTCTATGACGACGTTGGCCATGCGGTCGGCAAACGAGAGCGTCACGGATTTGCGCTCGCCGCCGTACATCGAGAACATCTGGTTGCTGTACTCGGCGGGCTCAAAGTTCCGCAGCTTGGGCGGGATCTCGCGCTTTTTCGCCGAGACCTGAACCGACACCATGCGGTCGACCCGGTAGGTGCGCACTGCGTCGTCGTCGGGCACGCAGCCGTAGAGGTAGTAGTTGCCGTCCGAAAAGGTCAGCGCCAGCGGCGAGATGTGATAGCGCGCGCCGTCGTGGCGCAGCACCCGGTTCTTTTTGGCGTCGTAGCTGAAATACTGGAAATCGATCTGATGGTTCTGGGCGATGGCGACCTGAATCTTGTCGACGCTGTAGAAGATGCTCTCGTTCATCGACTTGACGCGGTGGTCGACATAGACGCTGCGCTGCAGCGCGCTCGCCTGATAGACGCTGGTGAGGCCCTCGAGCTTTTTGATAAGCGCGAGGCTCTTTTTGCGCGTGATAAACCGCGACGAGCTGACGGCGTCGACCAACAGCTTCAGTTCGGGCAGCTCGAAATCGCCGGAGATCAGCCGGTACTCGGTGCGGACGCCGCGCGTCACCTCGATCTCGTACCCGAATGTCCGCAGGATCTCGAGATCGGTGTAGATCGACTTGCGCTCGGCCTTGATGTCCTTTGCCGCCAGTTTCCCAATGATTTCCTCGACGGTCAGCCCGTGCTGCTCGTCGGTGTACTGCTGTAGAAACCGAAGCAGCCACAGCGTTTTCAGTTTGGAGTCCTGTGTGCCCGGCATCGCGGCGCCTCCCTTCTGCGCAGGCATTGCCTGTGCCCTGAAAACAACGGCATTGTTTTCAAGTTCGATGACAATATCATAACAAAGCGGCCCGGCAAATACAACGCCTGTCGTATAAATCGCGCGGGGATGCAGATACTGTTAAAAAGGAAAAGGAGGGGCACTATGGCGCTCAGCAAGGACAGTTATGAAAAAATCTACAGGGCGGAGATGCCGAAATCCAAGGTGTTGCGCGACTGTGGCTGGGCATTTCTGGTCGGCGGGCTGATCTGTACTTTGGGGCAGGTCTGCATCGAATTGTACGGCAGGATCGAGGGCGTCGACCGGGACACCGCCGCGCTGCTGACGACGATGACGCTGATCGCGCTGTCGGCGCTGCTGACGGGGTTCGGCGTCTACGACAAGATTGCGCGGCACGCGGGGGCCGGAACACTGGTGCCGATCACGGGGTTTGCGAACTCGGTGGTCGCGCCCGCGCTGGAATTTAAGAGCGAGGGCTTTATCCTCGGCACCGGCGCGAAAATGTTCATCATCTCGGGGCCGGTCATCGTCTACGGCACGGCGGCCTCGGTCGTCGCGGGGCTGATCCTGCTGGCCACGGGGAGGTAGCATGGCGAAACGAATCGGGAAATCCACGCTGGTGCTCGAAAACAAGCCGTCGGTCTCGGGGTATGCGTCCTTTGTTGGCAAAAAGGAGCACGAGGGGCCGCTGGGCCGCTACTTCGCGCATTACGACGACGACACGACGTTCGGCAAGACGAGCTGGGAGACCGCGGAATGCGAGCTGCAGAGCCGCGCGTTCATGCTCGCCAAGGCGTCCGCGGATCTCGAAAACGACGAGATCGACGTATTGTTCGGCGGCGACCTGCTCAACCAGTGCATCGCGACGGGGTTCGCCTCGCGCGGCAGCGCCTTGCCGTTCGTGGGGCTGTTCGGCGCGTGCTCGACGATGGCGGAGTCGCTGGGGCTGGCGTCGGTGTTCGTCGACGGCGGCTACGCCGAGAAGGCCGCGGCCATCACGTCGAGTCATTTTTGTTCCGCCGAGCGCCAGTTCCGCTTTCCGCTCGAGTACGGCGGGCAGCGCACCCCGTCCGCGCAGTGGACGGTGACGGGTTCGGGCTGCGTCATTGTCGGGCCGCACGACGACGCGCAGGTCACGGTTTCGGAGGTCTGCTTCGGCGCGGTGACCGACTACGAGGTCTCGGATATCAACAACATGGGCTGCGCAATGGCGCCCGCCGCCGCGGACACATTGGTGCGCTTTTTCCGCGATACCAAGACCAAGGCCAGCGACTACGGCGCGGTGGTCACCGGCGATCTCGCCGCCGTCGGCTCCAAGGTGCTGCTGCGTCTGTGCCGCCTCGAGGGTTTCGACGTACCCAACCACCTCGACTGCGGCAAAATGATTTTCGACGCCGACACCCAGAACGTCGGCGCGGGCGGCTCGGGCTGCGGCTGCTGTGCCAGCGTGCTGACCTCCTACTTTCTGCCGCTGATGGAACGCGGGGAGATGCGCGATATCCTGTTTATCGCAACCGGCGCGCTGATGAGCCCAACGTCGTTCCAGCAAGGGGAATCGATCCCCGGCATCGCGCATTTAGTGCATCTGGTGCCGCCGAAATAGTGACTGGTTGTTAGTGATTAGTGACTAGTGAACGGAAATGCCGCGCTTTTGCGCGGCATTTTGGAATTAAGGGCAAGCCAGGGCGGATGCCGTCGGCAGGATAATTGACTTGAAAAGACTAAAATTCGCTGTCATCCTGAGCGGAGCGCAAACAGTTATAACAGAAAACAGAATCGGTTCCAGTGATCGCTCCGCGAGAGCGGTTGAAGGTCAAGAATCTGCGCCAAGCCAGTTCGCCGCAGTCTTTTCCTAATGGGGTTTGGGGGGCGAAGCCCGAGTAGTTGCAAGTTGTTAGGCGTTAGTTGTTAGTATCGCTCCGCGAAAGCTGGAAAAGGTCAAGAACTTAACTCCATCTAGTTCGCCGCCGTTTCTTCCTAAGCGGGTTTGGGGGCGCAGCCCCCATTTAAATCCGGGTGGGTGGGCGGGAAAGCCAGGGTGGCGAACGGCTGGTAACGATTAGTCTTTAGGGATAGGTGAACAGTTCTCGCGAAGCGAAACTAATCACTAGTCACTAGAAACTAGTCACTATTTGGCTGCGAAGGGAAGCAGCGCATTGTCTTTGGTCTTATCAGTTCTCGCGAAGCGAAACTAATCACTAGCCACTAGAAACTAATCACTATTCGGGCTGCGAACGGGTGGTTCTTTGTCGCCCCACCAGATCTGTGAATACCAAGGACAGCACGGAATATTGAAGCGGCGGAGCGAC
>JAVBVJ010000083.1:0-24146 GCA_031554355.1 Oscillospiraceae bacterium | reverse complement strand
CGTTCCCTTGCCGGTGGAGTAGATGGTTTTCCCCTTCAAATCCTCGACCGACTGAATCGACTCGCCGTTCTCGACGACGTAGAGGACGCCGAGCGTGTTGATGGCGGCGACCTGAATCTTGCCCTCGGTCTTGTGGTACAGAACGCTGGCGAGGTTCGCGGGAATCGCCGCGGCGTCGATCTGACCCTGCACCAGCAGTCCGGTGAGCTCATCCGCCGTTCCGAAGATCGAGCTCTCGACCGGATAGGCGGTCTCGCCGTTCGCGCCGTCCTCCAGCAGCTTGACCAGACCCATCGTGGTCGGGCCCTTCAGCGAGGCGACGCGGATCGTCTGCTGGGAGAGATCGGGCGGGGGTTCGGGGGTTAAAACCTCGGCCTGATTGGCGGTACAGGACGAGAAAACAAAAAGGGTGAGTATCAGCACCAGAAATAGAGCAATTTGTCGTTTCATGTTGATTCCTTCTTTTTAATAGGGTATTATTTAATTTAAGTATAGCTAATATTTAACAAAAACCTGTTGCCGTAGCAACATGGAGGGTGTATCGTGGTATCGGAGTACCTCGCGGAGCTTGCAAATTCCAAACTGTTTCGCAATATGAGCGAGAGCGGGATGATTCATCTGCTCGACTGTATCGGCGCGACAACCGTCGAGCGAAAAAAGGACGAGTATTTCTTGATGCAGGGCGACATCAGCACCGATATTTCAATCGTCGTTGCGGGCGATCTGGTCGGCGAACGGCTGACGGCGAACGGCAATGTCGTGACGATCGCGGAGTTCCATGTCGGCGATGTCTTCGGCGACGTGCTGTCCGGCTCCTCCGCGACGAGCATTGTCGACGTGCGCGCCTGCTGCGACGCCCGTGTCGTCCGGTTTTCGTTCGAGGATCTGCTGAACCCCTGCGCCGACGCGCGGGAGATGCAGAGTGTTCTGCTGCGCAACCTGATTAACGAGGTGTCCAACAAATATTTCCAGCTGAACGACCGCGTCGTGATTCTGGCGATGGGCAGCCTGCGCGGAAAGATCGCGCGCTACCTCGTCGACCAGCAGAAGCTCGGCGCGGACAAAACCGTGATCTGCATCCCGCACAACCGCGAGGAGATGGCGCGGTATCTGGGCTGCGAGCGCAGCGCGCTGTCGCGGGAGATCTCCCGCATGCGCGACGAGGGGCTGTTCGACGTCGACCACAACCGGTTTATGATCCACCGGCCGAAGCAGTTGCAACTGTTGGCGGAGTAAGATTAGTATTGACAAAACGAGGATGTCCATACGAGGAGGTCGCTGATGAAAGTTTTACTGCTGAACGGCAGTCCGCACGCAAGGGGCTGCACCTACACCGCGCTCTGTGAGATCGAGAAAGTATTGACGGAGGAGGGGATCGAGACCGAGATTCTCCACATGGTGCAGGGGCCGGTACTGGGCTGTACAGCGTGCCGGGCCTGCAAGACGAAACCGGGTCGCTGCGTCTACGACAACGATGTCGTCAATATGATCCTGGAAAAAGCGGAACAAGCCGACGGCTTCGTGTTCGGCTCGCCGGTGTATTTCGCGTCGCCGAACGGCTCGATGCTGGCGCTGATGGACCGGCTGTTCTACGCCGGAAACGGCTTCTTTGCGCACAAGCCCGCAGCCGCGGTCGTGTCGGCGCGGCGCGGCGGAACGACTGCGGCGCTCGACGTGCTGCACAAGTATTTCGCGCTCTACGAGATGCCGGTCGCGACGTCGAAGTACTGGAACATGGTGCACGGAAACACGCCGGACGAGGTGTTGCAGGATCTGGAGGGGATGCAGACGATGCGGGTGCTCGCGCGGAATCTCAGCTGGCTGATCAAGAGCGGAAAGGCCGCGCGCGAAGCGGGCGTACCGGTTCCGGCGCCCGAGAACGAGGATCTGCGCACAAACTTTATTCGATAAGGAAGACGCCCGCGGAGCGGGTGTGACAGAGAGATGAAAAGGGCATTTAAAGAGGCTTTTCCGCACACGATTCCGGTAATGACCGGGTATCTGCTGCTGGGTGCGGTGTTCGGAATACTGATGGCGAAGTACGGGCTCTCGTTTCTGTGGTCGGGGCTGATGAGCCTCGTAATCTACGCGGGCTCGATGCAGTACGCCGCGATGGGGCTGTTTCAGGAGGCGTTTTCACCGCTGAACATCGCGTTGATGACGCTGATGGTCAACGCACGGCACATCTTTTACGGGTTCTCGATGCTGGAGAAATACCACGACACCGAGCCGTTCAAGCCTTATCTGGTCTTCTCGCTGACCGACGAGACTTTTTCGCTGATCCACACATTGCCGGTTCCCGCGGGGATCCCGAAAGGGCAGTACTACTTCGCGATCTCGCTGCTGAATCACTTGTACTGGATCACAGGCAGTGTCGCGGGCGGCCTGCTGGGGGCGGGCATCTCGATCGACCTCAAGGGCATGGACTTTGTTATGACCGCGTTTTTCGTCGCGATCGCCGCCGAGCAGTTCAAGAAGCCGTCCAACAGGCTACCGATTCTGATCGGGATCGCGGTGACGGCGCTGTGTCTGCTTGTGTTCGGCCGCCAGAGCTTCCTGATCGCCGCGATGGTGCTGCTGTGCATCTGCCTGCTGGCGCTGCAAAAGCCGCTGGAAAGGCAGGAAACCGCATGACAAACACTCAATTGCTGATCGCCGTCGCGATCGTCGCGGTCGTCACGCTGTTCACCCGCATGATGCCGTTTCTGATTTTCTCGTCTGCGAAGGAACCGCCGAAGATCATCCGATATCTCGGAAAGGTGCTGCCCTGCGCCACCATCGCGATGCTGGTGGTCTACTGCTTCAAGGACGTCGACGTGACGCAGTTGAGCGCGGTGTTGCCCGCATTGATCGCCGCCGCCGTCGTCGTCGCTTTGCAGCTGTGGCGCGGCAAGATCTTTCTGTCGATCATCGGGGGAACCGCGCTCTACATGATTTTGATACAGACGGTATTTCAATAAAAGAACCCGGCGCCGCGGCGCCGGGTTCTTGCCATTCGCTTGTAGTTTACCAGAGATTCATCATCTCATCGAAGAGACCGAGATAGCTCATCGCCGCCTGATTCCAGCTGAAATCGCAGCGCATCGCGCGCTCGACCAGTTTCGGCCACTCGGCCTTGTCCTCGTACACCGATTTCGCGCGGTAGCAGGCGTGCAGCATATCGTGCGCGTTGTAGCTGCGGAACGTGAACCCGTTGCCGTTTTCGTCGCCGTAATCGATGATGCTGTCCTTGAGGCCGCCGGTCAGGCGGACGATCGGGACAGTACCGTAGCGCAGCGCGATCATCTGAGCCAGACCGCAGGGCTCGGATTTGCTCGGCATCAGGTACAGGTCACTGCCGGCGTAGATGATGCGTGCAAGCTCCGGCACAAACCCCAGCTGGACGCCGCAGCGGTCGGGGAAACGGCGGTTGAAATCGCGAAAACAGTTCTCGTACATGTACTCGCCCGAGCCCAGAACGACGACCTTGATGCCCTCGAGCAGCATATATTCCAGCACATGCTTGACGAGATCGATGCCCTTGTGCGCGACCAGACGCGTCACCATGCCGACTATCGGTGCGTCGTCGTCGGCCAGTTGGAAGCGCTGAATCAGAACTTTTTTGCAGTCCGCTTTTCCGGCGGGGTTGTCGGCGGAGAAATGCTTCGCGATGTAAGGATCCTTCTCCGGGTTGTAGACGTCGGTGTCGATGCCGTTCAGAATGCCGCACAGCTTGTACTGCCGCTCGCGGAGAATACCGTCCAGACCGTGGGAGAACCACGGGTCGAGAATCTCCAGCGCGTAGCTCGGCGACACGGTGCTGATCTTGTCGGCGCTCTCGATCGCGGCTTTCATGAAGTTGATGCAGCCGCCGTACTCGAACAGGCTGATGTCCGCAGGCGGGATGCCGAGCACGTCCGCGGCGATGTCCAGACCGTACTTGCCCTGATACTGAATATTGTGGATCGTGAAAAGCGTCTTGATGCCGTAAAACCGCAGGTCGTGGCGGTAGAAGCAGTTGATGAACGGGTTGATCAGCGCGGTCTGCCAGTCGTTGCTGTGGATGATGTCGGGGACCCAGTCGATGTAGTTGATCATCTCCAGCACAGCGCGCGAGAAGAACGCGAAGCGCTCGGCGTCATCAAAGAACCCGTAGATGCCCTGACGGCGGAAATAGTACTCGTTGTCGATGAAGTAGTAGGTGATGGTGCCTTTTCGGAGCGAAAACAGGCCGCAGTACTGCGTGCGCCAGGCGACCGGCACCTCGAATGTCGCAACCTGCTTCATCTTGGCGCGGTATTCCTGCGCGATATCCGAGTAGAGCGGCAGCACAACGCGGCAGTCGATGCCGACACCCTTCAGCGCTTTCGGCAGTGAGCCTGCGACGTCGCCCAGCCCGCCGGAGGAGATAAAGGGAACACATTCGGATGCTGCAAGCAAAACTTTCATGGGAGACCTCCTTTTCGTCAGACCGTGATGGCTTTCTTTATGTACAACGGATAGTTGATATCCCCCTCTAGATTTCTGTTCTCTGTGATAACGACGTCCTTGTCGGTGATGACGTAGTTCAGCTTCGCGCCCTGCCGGACGACGGTATTCTGCATGATGATCGAGTTTTTTAGAACCGCGCCGGCCTCGACGGTGACGCCGCGGAACAGAACGCAGTTCTCGACACTGCCCTCGACGACGCAGCCGTCGGCCAGAATCGAGTTTTTGCACAGCGCCTTGAGCCCGTAGCGGACGGGCGCCTCGTCGTGCACCTTGGTGTAGATGGGGCCGGACTGCAGGAACAGACGGCGCATGTTTTCGGGATCCAGCA
This sequence comes from Oscillospiraceae bacterium, assembly GCA_031554355.1. GTDB lineage: Bacteria > Bacillota > Clostridia > Oscillospirales > Ruminococcaceae > JAVBRN01. The sequence goes on along the minus strand of JAVBVJ010000083.1, from coordinate 19,348 downwards.
GCGACATGTTGGCGTCGAAATAACTCTTGATGCCATACACCCGCGAGACATAGCCCTCGTATAAAAAGGACTGGATGTTCAGGCTGTCGACGTTCTCGGTGAGGAAATCGCGGTCGAAGTACTTGCTGGAAGTCGCCATCGACTCCACGATCGTCTCGATCAGCTTTTCTTTCTCCATGACGAAGATGTTCATGCTGAGCTGGCTGTTCTCCTCGAGGCGGTTGTAGTAGAATTTTCGGATGCGCTGGTTCTCGTCGACCGACACCATGACGCAGTTGTTGAGCATCTCGGAATCGGTCGGGAAGTGGTTGCAGCAGACCAATGTGATGTCGGCGTTTTTCTCGATGTGGTAGCTGACGATCGCGTCGATATCGAGATTGCAGACAAAATCGCAGTCCATCATTACGACGTAATTGACCGCGGATTTGCGGATGTAGCCCAAAATGTTGCTCAGCGCCTGCACCCGTCCGTGGTAGACGGCCTCGGATTCCTCGTAGCGGTGCGGCGGGAAGATCGAGATACCCTCGCGCTTGCGGGAGAGATCCCACGTTCTGCCCGAGCCGAGATGATCCATCAGCGACGAGTAGTTGTTTTTCGCCATGACCCCGACCTTGGTCACGCCGGAGTTGGAGAGCGCGGACAGATAGAAGTCGATCATGCGGTAGCGCCCGCCAAAGGGCATGGAGCCCATCGAGCGGGCGGCGGTCATCTCGCCGAGCGCGCTGTCGTGCATGTTGGCGAAGATGATGCCGAGCGTCTTTTTCTCTAACATAAGACCTCGCCCTCCTCGACGTTTTTCCACGACATGGCTTTCGCTTTTAATACCGCGCCCCGGCCGACCGTGGTGCCGCCGGCGACGACCGCGATTCCCCAGCGCGACAGATCCTCGCTGTTTTCGGGGCGCTCGCCGATCTGCGCGTTCTCACAGACAACGGCGTTTTCCGCGATGATCGCGTACTGGACGACCGCACCGGATTTGATCACCGCGCCGGGCATAACGATGCTGTCCCGCACGACGGCGTTTTTCTCCACCGTGACGCTCTCGAAAAGCACCGAGAAGTCGACGTGCCCCTCAATGACGCCGCCCTCCGCGACGATCGAGTTCTGGACCTCGGCGGTCGGGCTGATGTAATGGGGCGGTTTGACGGGATTGCGCGTGTAGATTTTAAGATCTTCATCCCACAGATCGAACGGCTTGTTGGGGTCGATCATGTCCATGTTCGCCTCCCAGAGGCTGTCGATGGTGCCGACGTCCTTCCAGTATCCCTCGAAGCGGTAGGTGAAGACCCGCTCCTGATGCTGGATCAGCGCGGGAATGATATCCTGGCCGAAATCGTGGTTGGAGTGCTCTTTTTCGTTGTCCGCCAGCAGATACGCGCGCAGCGTGCTCCAGGTAAAGACATAGATTCCCATCGAGGCGAGGTTGCTCTTGGGTTCTTTCGGTTTCTCTTCGAACTCGTAGACCGATCCGTCCTCGTTGATGTTCAGAATCCCGAAGCGGGAGGCCTCGTCGATGGGCACCTCCATCACTGAGATGGTGCAGGCGGCGTTGTTCTGTTTGTGGTGCGCCAGCATTTTGGCGTAATCCATCTTGTAGATGTGGTCGCCGGACAGAATGGCGACATATTTCGGTGCGTATCGCTCGATAAACTCGATGTTCTGGCAGATCGCGTTGGCGGTGCCGAGATACCACGCGCTGCCGGTCGCTTTCTGGTAGGGTGGCAGGATGTGGACGCCGCCGTTCATGCGGTCGAGATCCCACGCGTCGCCGCTGCCGATGTAGTCATTAAGCTCGAGCGGACGGTACTGGGTCAGCACGCCGACCGTGTCGATGCCGGAATTGACACAGTTGCTCAGCGGAAAATCAATGATGCGGTACTTGCCGCCGTAGGGGACGGCCGGTTTCGCCACATTCTGTGTTAAGGCGTACAGACGGCTGCCTTGCCCGCCCGCCAGCAGCATCGCAATGCATTCCTTGCTCTTCATGGAATCCTCCTGTCTCTATTTGATGGGCGGTACGGTGTAGAACAGCGCGGACAGGCCGGGGAGCGTCAGTTCGATGGATTGCCGGAACCCGTGCATCTGGGAGAGCTTCGCGGTGACGTCGGGGCGCGCGGCCTTCTCGGTGCCGCCGTACGGTTCCGCATTGGACGAGAACAGACAGTGGTAGGTTCCCTTGTTGGGAACGCCGATCTTATAGTTTACGCGCTCGACCGGAGAAAAATTAAAGATCGCGATCAGCGACGGGCCGTTTTTCGGCGTCCGGATAAACGAGAGAATGTTCTGCGTCCGGTCGTCCGGGACAATCCACTTGAAGCCGTTCCAGCTGTCCTCGACCTCCCACAGCGCGGGATTCTCCCGGTAGAAGCGGTTCAGATCCTTTGTGAAGTTTTGGAATTTCCGGTGGCTGTCGTACTCAAGCAGGAACCAGTCGAGCTGCTGCTCGTAGTTCCATTCGATGAACTGGGCGAACTCCTGTCCCATGAACAGCAGCTTTTTGCCGGGATGCGCGTACATGAAGCCGAGCAGCGCTTTCAGTCCGCTGAACTTCTCTTCGTAGCTGCCGGGCATCTTCTCGATCAGCGAGCACTTGCCGTGCACCACCTCGTCGTGGGAGAGCGGCAGTACATAGTTCTCGGAGAACGCGTAGGTCATCGAGAACGTCATCTTGTTGTGGTTGTCTTTTCGGTAAAACGGGTTGAGAGCGTTGTAGGCCAGCACATCGTTCATCCAGCCCATGTTCCACTTGTAGTTGAAGCCCAGCCCGCCGTCGTAGATCGGCTTGGTGACAAGCGGCCAAGCGGTGGATTCCTCGGCGATGGACAACGCGTTGGGGAAGCGCGCGAAGATCTCGGTGTTAAGCTTGCGCAGAAACGCAACCGCCTCGAGATTCTCGTTGCCACCGAAGGAGTTTTTCTGCCACTGGCCGTTTTTTCTGCCGTAATCGAGATACAGCATCGAGGCGACGGCGTCGACGCGGATACCGTCGATGTGGTAGCAGTCGAGCCAATACAGCGCGTTGCTGACCAAAAAACTCTGCACCTCCGGACGGCCGTAATCAAAGATGCAGGTGCCCCATTCCTCCTGCTCGCGGCGGGTCGGGTTCTGGTCCTCGTAGCAAAAGCCGCCGTCGAACTCGCGGAGCGCGAAATCGTCTTTCGGGAAGTGGGCGGGAACCCAATCCATGATGACGCCGATACCGTGTTGGTGCAGCGTATCGACGAACGACATGAAGTCGTGCGGGGTGCCGTAGCGGGAGGTCGGCGCGTAATAGCCGGTGACCTGATAGCCCCACGAGCCGTCGAACGGGTACTCGGCGACCGGCATCAGCTCGACGTGGGTGTAGCCCATCTCGTTGACGTAGGCGGCGAGGCGGCCTGCGATGGTCCGGTAATCGAGAAAGCTGCCGTCCCCGTTGCGCTGCCACGAGCCGAGATGCAGCTCGTAGATATTCATCGGCTTGTTGTAGTGGCTCGCGTCGCGGCGCTGCGTCCAGGTGTCGTCGCCCCACGCGTACCCGGCGAGATCGTAGTATTTTGCGGCGGTACCGGGGCGGGTCTCGAAATGGAACCCGTAGGGGTCGGTCTTGAAGATCCGGCTGCCGCTCTCGGTCGTGATCAGATATTTGTAGGCGTCGAAGGTCTTGACGTCGCGAACGGCGCACTCGAAGAGTCCGCTGTTGCTGATTTTTGTCATTGGCGCGGTGTCGTTGTCCCAGCCGTTGAAATCGCCGACGACCGCGACGGCGACGGCGTTCGGCGCCCAGACGCGGAAGACCGCACCGTCCGCGCCGTCCACCTGACAGGGGTGCGCGCCGAGATAGCGGTAACACTCGAAATTCGTTCCCTGATGAAAAAGATAGGCCGCTAAGTCGGATTTTTTGTCAGCCACGAAGCGTCCCCTTTCTTTATTCTATGTAATTAAATAATAGCAAAAATCAACAACTAAAACAATCACCTGCTCAGCTTCTGAAAAAAGTTAACGGAATGCCCCTCCGCATTGCGGAAGGGCAGGAAGCTCAGTTCGGGCGGATTCGCTGATCGAGCCCCTGCTGTTTGAGCCAGATGTTCATGATCAGCTTGTGGGGCAGCAGTTTCGTGAGCGCGACCTCAAAGCGGACGCCCGCGCCGAGGATGGAGGTGTCCTTGCCCTTGGCGAAATCCTTCATCGCCTGTTCCGCGACCTCCTCCGGTGTCCAGAGCCTGTTCATCTTCTTGACGACCTTGTCCTCCGAGACGGCGTGGTCGAAGAATTCGGTCTGCACCCACATCGGGCAAACGACCATGACGCGGATGCCCTTCGGCACCAATTCGACGTTCAGCGCGCGGGAGTAGTTGAGCACAAAGACTTTGGTGGCGGCGTACAGATTGATGAAGGGGAGCGGCTGGAACGCGGAGCGGGAACCCATATTCAGAATGCCGCCGCCGCGGGGGATGTAGGGGATCGTCAGCTCGCACAGGGCCACCAGCGCCTTGATATTGAGGTCTATCATCTCCATCGAGACGGACAGCGGCACGTCCTCGCCGTCCGCGAAACGGCCGAAGCCGCTGGCGTTGACGAGCCTCAGTACGGCGGGGTTCTCCTTTTTCAGCAGCGCGGCGTAGTCGTCGAGGCATTTGGGGTCGGTCAGGTCGTAGGTCAGCACGCGGCTTTGAACCGGCAGCGTGTCCGCCAGCGCTTTGAGGCGGTCCGCGCGCCGCGCGATCAGCCAGATCTCGTCCAGCCCCGGGGTCTTGGCGAGGATCTCGGCAAACGCTTTCCCGATACCGGACGAAGCGCCGGTCACAACAATGATGTTCATAGATTCCTCCGCTTATATATTTCTTAAAAAGAAAAACCGGGAAAACGGCGCCCAAAAGGACGCGGGAATCCCGGTATTATAGAAACTACTTTAAATTGAGCTTGATATACAATTCGTCCAGCTGTTTCGGGTCGACTTCCGCAGGGCATCCGGTCATCAGCTCGCTCGCGGTCTGCACCTTCGGGAACGGGATGACGTCGCGGATGTTGTTTTTACCCAGCAGCAGCATGACCAGACGGTCGAGGCCGTAGGCCAATCCGCCGTGCGGCGGCGCGCCGTAGCTGTAGGCGTCGATCAGGAAGCCGAACTGCGCCTGCATCTGCTCGGGGGTAAAGCCGAGCGCGGTAAACATGCGGCGCTGGATCTCGGGGTTGTTGATACGAATCGAGCCGCCGCCCGCCTCGGTGCCGTTGATGACAATGTCGTAGGCTTTCGCGCGGCAAGCCGCGCGGTCGGTGTCCAGTTTGTCGAGATCCTCGTCCATCACCATCGTAAACGGGTGGTGCTTCGCGTAGTAGCGGTCCTCCTCCTCGTCGTACTCGAACAGCGGGAACTCGACGACCCACAGCATCTTGAAGACGGCGGGATCGATCAGACCGTAGCGCTTCGCGATCTCGCAGCGCAGCGCGCCCAGCGCGTCGAAGACAACCTCGTTTTTAGCGTCGCTGACGATAAAAATGACGTCTCCGGATTCAACGCCCAGCGCCTTGTCGATAGCGGCGATCTCGTCGGCGGTCAGGTTTTTTTCGTAGCTGCCCGAGCGTCCCTCCGCGGTGACGCGGGTGTAGGCGAGCCCTTTTGCGCGGTAGGTCTTGACGTGGTCGGTCAGCTGGTCGATCTCCTTGCGCGTGATCTTTTCGGCCAGCCCCTTGGCGACGATCGCCCGCGCGCTGCCTTTGGCGTTGATCGCGTCGGCGAACACCGAGAACGTGCTGTTCTTAAGCAGCGCCGAGAGATCCTTCAGCTCCATCGCAAAACGGATGTCCGGCTTGTCGGAGCCGTAGCGCTCCATCGCCTCTTTGTAGGTGATGCGCGGCAGCGGCAGCTGGACCTCGTAGCCCAGAATCTCGCCGAAGACCCTTTTGAGCATCCCCTCGTTCACCGCGATGATGTCGTCGATGTCGATGAACGCCATCTCGAGGTCGATCTGGGTGAACTCCGGCTGGCGGTCGGCGCGCAGATCCTCGTCGCGGAAACAGCGGACAATCTGCAGGTAGCGGTCGAACCCGGACAGCATGAGCAGCTGCTTGTAGAGCTGCGGGGACTGCGGCAGCGCGTAAAAACGGCCGGGCTGCACGCGGGAGGGCACCAGATAGTCGCGCGCGCCCTCGGGGGTCGAGCGGATCATCATGGGGGTCTCGATTTCGAGGAAGTTGTTGTCGTTAAAATAGTCGCGCACGCATTTCACGATTTTGTGGCGCATCGCGATCGCGTGGTTGAGCGCGGGGCGGCGCAGGTCCAGATAGCGGTAGGTCAGCGCCAGATCGTCGCGCACCGCAACCTCGTCGCGGATCTCGAACGGCGTTGTGTTGGCGCCGCTGAGGATGCGCAGCTCGGTGACGGCGATCTCGATGGCGCCGGTCGGAATCTTGTCGGTCTTGCTTGACCGCTCGCGCAGATTCCCTTTTGCGATCAGCGTGAACTCGTTGCGGAGCGTCGCCGCTTTCTCGAACACGGCGCGGTCGGTCTTGTCGTCGAACGACAGTTGAATAATACCTTGGGTGTCGCGCAGATCGGTGAAGATCAGGTTGCCCAAATTGCGCGAACGGGCGACAAACCCGGCGACGACCACGGTCTCACCGTACGGTTTGTCCAAAAGCTGTAGGCTGTAAGCGGTTCTTCGTAAATTACCGAGTGTTTCCATTTCCCTTTTCTCCAATAATAGTTTGATGATTAGAGTGCAGCCGCAAGCTGCGCGGGGTCAATATCGCAGGGAACCTCGGTGCCGTCGGACATCGTGCGCAGCGTCGCCCGGTTGGCGGCGACCTCGTCGTCGCCGAGCACCATCGTCTTGATCGCGCCAATCTTGTCGGCATATTTCAGCTGCGCCTTCAAGCTGCGCGCGTTGACGTCGTACATCGCGGCGACACCGCGGTTTTGCAGCGCAAAGACGAGTTCCCGCGCCTTGTCGCGTCCCTGCTCCCCGATCGAACAGATAAAGAGGGCGGGGCCGGGGGGCTCCGGAATCGTGACGCCGGAATCCTCCATCGCGGACAGCAGGCGGCCGATGCCGAGGCCGAACCCGATGCCCGGGGTCGGCGATCCTCCCAGTATCTCAATCAGGCCGTCGTACCGCCCGCCGCCGCAGATCGTGCCCTGCGCGCCGGCAGCCCGGTGGTTGAACTCGAAGACGGTCTTGGTGTAGTAGTCGAGGCCGCGGACGATGCGCGGATTGATCGTGTACGCGATGTCGCTGGTTTTCAGCATCCGCTGAACCGCCGAGAAATGGTCGCTGCACTCCGCGCACAGATAGTCGAGCGCGATGGGCGCGCCGGCGGCCAGCTGCTGACACTCGGGATTCTTGCAGTCCAGAATACGCAGCGGATTGCGCGCAAAGCGGTCGAGGCAGGTGTCGCAAAGCTCGTTTTTGCGCTCGGAGAAGTATGCCATCAGCGCTTTGTGGTAGTCTTTCCGGCAGGTCGGACAGCCGATCGAATTGATCTCCAGCTCGACATCGCGGACGCCGAGTTCCCGGATCAGCGCCTCGCCGACGCGGATGACCTCGCAGTCGGCGTCGGGTTCGGGGGCGCCGAACAGCTCGACGCCGAACTGGTAGAACTCGCGCTGGCGGCCGGACTGCGGCTTCTCGTAGCGGAAACAGGACATGTAGTAGTAGGCGCGCACCGGAAGCAGACCGCCCAGACAGCCGTGCTGCAGCAGCGCGCGGGCGGTGTTGGCGGTGCCCTCGGGGCGCAGCGTGATGGAGCGGCCGCCCTTGTCGATCATCGTGTACATCTCTTTGCCGACGACATCGGTGGTCTCGCCGACGCCGCGCTCAAACACCTCGGTGTGCTCGAACGTCGGCAGCTGTATTTTTTTAAAGCCGAAGCGCGCGCAGATCTCATTGACCTTGCTTTCGACGAAAAGCCACTTGTAGCTCTCGTCCATCAAGACATCGTTGGTTCCCCGCGGGTTGGTGATCAGAGACGCCATGTTTTCTCCTATAAAAATCCCTATCCGAAAAAGGATAGGGTAGTTTTCCTTTTCGGCGCGGTTATTTTGGATTCACAATATTGCGCCAATCCATATCACCGCGCTCGAGGCCATGAATCAGCACCTCGGCCGTCGCGATATTGGTGGCGACAGGAATGTTGTGAACGTCACAGAGACGAAGCAGGTTCATCTCGTTGGGTTCATGTTCTTTTGCCGAGATCGGATCTCGAAACAGCAGCAACAGATCGATCTCGTTGTAGGCGATGCGCGCGCCGATCTGCTGGTCGCCGCCCTGCGGACCCGACAAAAAGCGCTGGATCGGCAGGCCGGTGGCCTCGCTGACAAGCTTTCCGGTGGTTCCGGTCGCGCAGATGCTGTGCTGACACAGGATACCGCAGTAGGCGATACAGAACTGGATCATCAGCTCTTTTTTGGAGTCATGCGCGATAAGTGCGATATTCATGGGGGTCTCCTTGCTTTATTGAAACGCCAGCGGGACTTCTTTTCCGTACAGACGTTGGGCGATACGGGAAAAAACTTCCTCACTGAAACACTTTTTCGGTAACGGGATTCCTTTTGCGGCAGCCAGCGCGATATCGACGTTTTCAGGGACGCAGCCGATGAGCTGCGCGCTGACGGTATCGATGCAGTAATCGAGGTGGGGGATGATACCGGCGACGATCTTTTCCGGCATGATGCGGTTGATCAGCAGACGGATGTTCGGTACCTGAAGATCGACGAGCTTGTCGTTCATGATGCGGGCGTCGCGGATGTTAACAGGGTCGGGGGTCGCCACCAGTATCGCGTTCATCGACACGGCGCTCGCCGCGAGGGTCGTTCCGTGCAGGCTGGCGGTGTCGATCAGCAGATGATCGTACTCCTCGCTCAGCGTGTTGACCAGTTTGACAAACAGGGCTCCCTGCAACACCTCGCTGCGGTAGGGCGCGGACAGAATGTACACGGAACTGCGCGGAGACGGCGCTTTTACAATCGCCTGATCCGGGGCGCAGCGCCCGTTGATCACATCAAAGATGTCGAACACAGTATTGCCGTATGCGCCGGAAATAATATCAAGGCTGCGCAGTCCGCTGTCCAGTTCCAGCACGAGGACGCGCTTGCCCATCGCGGCGATCGCATCCGCCAAAAGGACGCAGACGGTCGATTTGCCGACACCGTCTTTGCCGGACGCAACCATTGTGATGATTCCCATAGATTTACCTCAAACTATATTATAACAAATATATAGTATCAAATCAATAAGATTATAAGGAGCCGAGATCCCGCAACAGGCGGTAGAGGCGGGAGACCGGCAGCCCCATGACGTTGAAATAGTCGCCGCCGATGGATTCGATGAACTTCGCCGCGCCGCTTTGGATGCCGTAGGCGCCGGCCTTGTCGAACGGATCGCCGGTTTCGATATAGGCGTCGATCTCGGCGTCGGAGAGCGGATAAAACGTGACGGCGGTCCTGCAATAGAGGCTTTCGGCGGTCTCGGGGGTGCGGACACAGACGCCGGTGTAGACGCGGTGCGTTGTGCCGGACAACAGCCGGAGCATCCGGGCGGCGTCGTCGCGGTCGCGCGGCTTGCCGAGAATCGCGCCGTCCAGTTCCACGATCGTGTCGCAGCCGATGACGATGTCGTCGGGGAAGCGCAGCGCGGCGTGCGCGCTCTTCATCTGTGCCAGCTGCTGACAGTAGTCCTCAGGCGCGCCGACGGGCACGGCGTCCTCGTCGATGTCGGCGTCAAAGACGACGAACCGATCCGTAATAAGTGAAAAAAGCTCGCGGCGTCGCGGGCTTTTCGAGGACAATATCAACTGCGGCTGCTTCGGGTTCATTTGCTTTTCCGCGCGCTGTACAGCGCAAGCGCCGCGCCGATGGCGATGATGTGGGCGACGGTCAGCGCGAAGGAAAACCCGAACCACAGCTTCAGAACGGCGAGATCCAGCAGGGCGGGATTGCCCGCGCCGAACCCGATGTTGATGCCGAACGCGAGCCACGAGAGCCACGACACCTTTTCGCCCAGTGCGGCGAGCAGGCTGCCGACAATGATGCCGGAAATCAAATAAAACGCGAAGATTAAATTCTTTTTCATGTTCTCCTCAAGATCAGCTTCCGGTGGAACCGAAGCCTTTTGTTCCGCGGTCGGAGTCGGACAGCGTGTCGCAGACGACGATCTCCGGCAGGAAAGCGGTGGTGATCAGCAGCTGGGCGACGCGGTCGTCCGCGTGCACGGTAAAGGGCTGCTCGCCGTGGTTGATCATGCCGACGATGATCTCGCCGCGGTAGTCGCTGTCGATGACGCCCACGGAGTTGACGAGTGAGACGCCGTTCTTGTAGCCGTGTCCGCTGCGGGAAAAAACCAGCGCGACCAAGTGGTCGTGTTCGAGCTCGATGGCGATCCCGGTCGGGATCTTTGCGGTTTCGCCCGGTTGGATCGTGATGTCGCCGTCGATGTCCGCAAACAGGTCGTAGGCCGCGGCCCCCGACGTCGCACGGACGGGCGGCTTCGAGGTATCCCGAAGCAACTGGATTTTCAAAATGCCGCTCATAGCCTAAATATCCAGCGTCCAGCTCAGATTGGGCATCTCGTCGCCGTCGTCATCCAGATTTTCGATGATGTCCTCGAGTTTACCGCGCGGTTTCGCAGATTTTCTGGTCTCGGGGATCGGCTCGAGGAATTCGGGTTCGTCGGAGATCGGCGGCTTGATACCGGACATCTCAAAGGGCGGGTCGTCGTTCGGTGTCTCGGTTGGAATCTCGACAGGAACTTCCTCAAAGAAGGATTCCGTCGAGGTCTGAATCACGTTGTGGATGTTCTCGGCGGTCAGCGACTCCAGCACGACGCGGGCGGCTTCCTGCTCGGCATACTCCTTGTCGTTCATGACGGAGCGGAACCCCAAAACGGTGTCGTCCTCGGCGATCTGATACTCTTTGAACGCGTCGTCGCCCTCTTTTACGGGCGCTTCCGGTTCCGCTTTTTTCGGTTCGGCGCGGTCGGGGAGATCGCTTAAATCGATGTCGATGATGGGGCGGTTCCGGGGCGGAAGCTCGTACTTCTTGGGCTCCAGCGGCGGCAGGTAGGAGTGCGTAGGTTCCGGTGCGGGCTCCGGCGCGGGTTCCTCGACCGGCGCGGGGATCTCAACGGATTCGGGCTCCACGGGCGCGTCCGTCACGATGGTGTCGGCGACGGGGTAGCGGTTAAAATTTTCTTCCTCGTGTGCCGGGGAGAAGAAAACCGGGGGTGCGGCGGCCTCGGGCTCCGCGAACAGTGCGGCGGGCTCGGGTTCGAGAACCGGCGCGGGTTCCGCAACCGCGGCGGCCGGCGCATCGTTTGGCTCCTCGCCGATCATCTGCTCGAGCAGCGACAGCTCGTTGGCGAGGCGGATGTTCTCTTTGGTCAGCTCGGTGATCTGGATGTCGGAGGCGCTGAGCTTCTCCGACATCTCGGCCATGATGTTGGTCTTGCTGTTGAGGCGGGAGCTGAGCTCGTCGGTGACGGCGGTCAGCCGCGCGATCTCGCGGTCCTGCCCGGAGATATAGCTGTTCATGGCTTCCGATTTCTCGGAGAGCGATTTATTCTGGGTGGTGAGGTTGCTGTTCGCGTTGCGCAGGCGGACGATCTCCTCGCTGGAGGCGTTGTACTCCTCTTTCAGCTTGTTGAGGATGCCGCTCGTATCGCCCTCGGTCGCGATGCGCGTCAGGTGGTTGCGCAGCGCCTGAATCTCGGCGGCGAGCTCGGCGGTTTTCTTGGTCTCGTTGTCGAACAACATCTTGGCGTTGGCGGCTTCCGCCATGTACTCCTTGATCTGTGTCCGCATATTTGTCGCGCTCTTGCTTGCCTTTTTCGCGCTGTCCAGGTAGTCGATGGCACAGAGCAATACGGCGCTGGTGACGGACGCGCCGGTCGACTTGTCCAGTATCGCGGTGACGTTTTCGTCGATCTCCTGCGCGATCTGCTGGACGTATTCCTCCTCCTCCGGTGTCGTGACCAAAAGATTGAGCCCCGCGATACTTAGGAGTACTTTGTTTTCAGCCATCGGAAATCTCCTCGCTCCTGCTTGCTGTTTTTTATGTTTTTCATTATAATACAAAAGGCGAATTAATTCAAAGATTTCGTAAATATTATTTTAACATAAATATATCATTGTTGAGAGGGAACTGTTTTGAAAAGTTCAGCACTATCGAAGGAAAAAATCAAGGACTTATTATTTGAGCGGCTGGATCGCATGTATTCGGTTACCGGCACCGTCGCAACCGAGGAACAGGTCTATAAGGCGCTGGCATCCGTTCTCCGCGATCACCTCGAGGATCTGCGCCGCCACTTTGAGGCAAAGACCTTCGGCGAGGGCAGCAAACAGATCTATTACATGTCCATGGAGTTTCTGGTCGGCCGCTCCCTGAAGAACAATCTCTACAATCTGAAGATCAACAGAGAGGTCGAGGAGATTCTGAAAGAGATCGGCATCTCGATCGAGCGGCTGTACGACATCGAGCCCGACGCGGGTCTCGGGAACGGCGGCCTCGGCAGGCTTGCGGCCTGCTATATGGACGCGCTCGCGACCGACCGCTACGCCGCGACCGGCTATTCCATCATGTACGAGTACGGCATCTTCAAACAAAAAATTATCGACGGCTGGCAGAAAGAGCTGGCCGACAACTGGCTTCCGGGCGGCGACATCTGGCTGGAGGAGCACAAAGACGAGGCGGTCGAGGTGCGTTTCGACGGCACCATCACCGAGAACTGGATGGACGGCTTCCACCACGTCGAGCATGTCGGCTACAACACCGTCATGGCGGTGCCCTGCGATATGTACATCTCGGGCTACGACTCCAGCGCCGTCACCCAGCTGCGCCTGTGGCAGGCGAAATCGCCCGGCATCGACATGGAGAGCTTCAACAATGGCGACTACACCGCCGCACTGAAAGCCAACAGCACCGCGGAGTTGATCAGTAAGGTGCTGTACCCGAATGACAACTATCAAGAGGGGAAGATCCTGCGGCTGCGCCAGCAGTACTTCATGTGCAGCGCGTCGGTGAACGACATCGTGCGGAACCACCTCGCGCAGTATGGAACGCTGGAAAACCTCGCCGAAAAGGTCGCCGTGCAGCTCAACGACACCCACCCGACGCTCGCGATTCCGGAACTGATCCGGATTTTGCTCGACGATTGCGGCTACGGCTGGGATCAGGCGATCGATATCGTCAAAAGCACATTCTCTTACACGAACCATACGGTCATGAGCGAGGCGCTCGAAAAATGGACCGTCGATCTGTTCAAGAGCGTCCTGCCGCGCATCTACGAGATCGTGTTCGAGATCGACAAGATGCTGCGCCGCGACTTGGAAACGCGCTTCCCCGGCGACATCGGCAAGATCTCCTACATGAGCATCATCGAGAAGGGCGAGATCCGCATGGCGAATCTGTGCGTCTACATGACGCACCGTGTCAACGGCGTCTCGAAACTGCACAGCGAGATCGTGAAAGAGGAGGTCTTCAACGACTACTTCCTGTTCACGCCGGAGAAATTTACCAATGTGACGAACGGCATCGCCTACCGCCGCTGGCTGCTGCAGAGCAACGACGCGCTGACCGCCATGCTGACCGAGACGATCGGACCCGGTTTCAAAAAAGACGCGAGCCATCTGAAAAAACTCGAGAAGTTCGCGGGGGACAAGGCGGTGCTCGAGCGTCTGGGGCAGATCAAGCGCGCCAACAAAGAGCGTCTTGCGGAGTTCTGCAACAAGACGCTGCCGTACCCGATGAACCCGGCGTCGATCTTCGACGTGCAGGCGAAGCGGATGCACGAGTACAAGCGCCAGCACCTCAACGCGATGCACATCATTCACCAGTACCTGAAACTGCGCGAGAATCCGACGATGGACTTTGTGCCGCGCACCTATCTGTTCGGCGCAAAGGCGGCGCCCGGCTACTACATCGCGAAACAGATGATCCGGCTGATCTGCGGGATGCAGGAACTGCTGGAACAGGACGAACTGACGCGCGAGAAACTGCGCATCGTCTACCTCGAGGACTACCGCGTGACATTGTCCGAGATCCTGATGCCCGCCGCGGAGCTCTCGGAGCAGATCTCGCTCGCGGGAACCGAGGCGTCCGGCACCGGCAACATGAAGCTGATGCTCAACGGCGCACTGACGATCGGAACGCTCGACGGCGCCAACGTCGAGATCCGCGAGCAGGCCGGCGCGGACAATTTCTTCCTGTTCGGCATGACAAAGCAGGAAGTCATCGACAAAAAGGCAACTTATGTCCCCGAGGAGCTCTACAAGACGAACCCCGAGATCAAAGCGGTCATCGACTTCATCGCGGAGGGCTTCGGCGGCAACAATTACATCGATATCGCGAACAACCTGATCAACGACGACCCCTATCTGGTGCTCGCGGACTTCGACGCCTACCGCAAGGCGCAGAAAAGCGTGGACGACACCTACCGGAACCCGGTCGAATGGAACAAGATGTCGCTGATGAATATCGCGAACGCCGGAATCTTTTCCGCCGACCGCGCCGTCCGCGAATATGCCGAAAATATCTGGGGCCTCGAACCCGTCGGCCGATAGGGAGCGCCATGAGCAACCAACCGATTGTCTCCGTTCTGCCGGATTTTACCGCCATGACGGAACAGCAACTGACCTTTATACTGAACATCGAAAAACACCAGCTGCCGGTGCAGCTGGTGTTGATTAAGGATGGGGAGGACAAGACGCAGATCCTGAAGATGGATTTTGTGGACAGCCGCTATCAGGTCACCGTCAAGTTTCGCTGTACCGGCCTGTTTTTCTTTTATTTTGACGCGGAGCCCTACAAGATCTGGCAGGACGACGACGGCGACGCTTGTGTCGCCGAGACCGGTGCGTACTTCCAGCTGACGATCTACGACAAAAACTACGTCGCGCCCGCGCAGCTTGCGGGCGGAATTCTGTACCAGATCTTTCCCGACCGCTTTGCGGTCGGCGGCGCGGTCAACGACTTGTTCTACAGCGACCGCACACTGCACACCGACCGCACAGCGCTGCCCGATTTCCTGCCCGACGCGACCGGAAAGGTACGGAACAACGACTATTACGGCGGCAACTTCCGCGGCATTATCGAGAAGATCCCCTATCTGAAGACACTGGGGGTTACTGGGATCTACCTCAACCCGATCGCGGAGGCCCACTCCAACCACCGCTACGACACCGCCGACTACAAAAAGCCCGACCCGCTGCTCGGTACCGAGGCCGAGTTCTCCGCGCTGTGCGCCGCCGCGCACGCCGCAGGAATGATCGTAATTCTGGACGGCGTCTACAACCACACGGGCGCGGACAGCGTCTACTTCAACCGCTACAACCGCTATCCGGCGGTCGGCGCGTACCAGAGCAAAAAATCCCCGTATTACTCGTGGTATCACTTCGACCGCTTCCCGAACAAGTACCGCAGCTGGTGGAATTTCGAGACGCTGCCGGAGATCGAGGAGACCGACGCCTCGTTCCAAAACTATATCTGCGGCGAGGGCGGCGCGATCGACTACTGGATGCGGCTCGGCGCGGACGGCTTCCGCCTTGATGTCGCCGACGAGCTGCCCGACAGCTTTATCGCAGAGATCCGCAAGGCCGTCAAGCGGCACGGCGACGACAAGATTCTGATGGGCGAGGTCTGGGAGGACGCCAGCAACAAGATCAGTTACGGCGTGCGCCGGGCGTATCTGCGCGGCGAGGAGCTTGACGCCGTCATGAACTACCCGTTCCGCACCGCGATTCTGGATTTTATCCGCGGCGGCGACGCCGAGACGTGGATGAACCGGGTTTGTGCCATCAACCGGCACTACCCGAAACCCATGCTGAACCTGATGATGAACATGCTGTCCAACCACGACACCGAGCGCGCGCTGTCGGTTCTTGCGGTGCCGGAGACCGAGTGGAAGGATCGCAGCAAAGAGTGGCTGAGCCGCCGCGTGCTGACGCGCGAGGAGTATCTGCGCGGCGTCGAGATGCTGAAACTCGCGATGGTGCTGCAGTTCACGCTGCCGGGGCTGCCCTGCATCTACTACGGCGACGAGATCGGCATGCAGGGCTTCAAGGACCCCTTCAACCGCGGGTTCATGCGGTGGGACATCCCCGACGAGAACCTGTTGGCGTTTACGCGGGCACTCGCCGAACGCCGCGCGGGACTTCCGGCGCTGAGAGACGGCCTGTTCGCACCGGTCGTCGCGGCAGACTCCGTCGTGGCCTTTCTGCGGAGGTCGGAGAAGGAGACCGTCGCGGTCGCGCTCAATCGCTCCGACCGGATTCAGACCGTCCGTATTCCGAACACCGCCGCCTGGATTCTCGAGCCGTGGGAGTACCGCATCGCGCGCCTCGAACCGTAAGCGCGCAAAACTGCAATAAAAAGAAGTGCTTCGAGCGATCGAAGCACTTCTTTGCGTTACACGATGTCAGAGCGAAAAATCTTCGGGGCTCATCTTCGGAAGTCGTTGCGGCGTGCGCGGCACGCGGCGAACGGGGGAGTAGGTGAACTTTTTGCAGCGGAAATACGGCGAAACCAGACCGTGCTTGGCGCATTCGATCATCGTTCCGTCGCCGGACGGCGACCCGTGCTCACAGTACTCGCAGGCGGGCGCGATATCTTTACTGAACAGCGGTGAATGTTTCATGGGTTCCTCGCAGGGCTGTTTTTGTCATTATACATCATTTTAGGTCATTCGTATAGAGCGGCTTTTTGGTGTCGCTCAATACGAAGATGACCGAGACCAGAATAAAGAACAGGGAGAACAGCGGGGAGTAGTTGTAGATCTTCATGATGATGTCCGCCGCGAAGACATCCCGCACCTGCGGGAACAGCGGGATCAGCAGCCACACGATTCCGACGGTGAGCGCCAGATGAAGCGGCCGCGACAGCAGGAAGTACCGCATCGAGATCCGCGCGTTTCTGAGCAGCGACAGAATCTGGAAACCGATGCTGAGACTGCACAGGCTGACCGACGCGCCCGCGAGCAGGATACCGCCGACCGACCCGATGCCTGCGGCAGCGCGGCACCCGCCGACCACCTCGATCAGCGATTGCAGCAGCCAGTGCAGCCACGCAGGCGCTGAAACGGCGCGCGCAAACACCGTGATATACGCGCCGAAACAGCTGAACAGCACGACGAAACCGCATAACTTCAGCGTCGCGCTCAGGGCGAACGACATCGACGCGGTGACGCTGCCGTCCGGAACGGCGGGCGGGTCCGCGCCGCGCCGCGGTTTTTGCGGCCCGTCGGGAATCACCAGCGAAAACAGCAGCATACATATTAAGGAGGATACCGTCAGCGCGACAAACAGCAGAACCCCGGCGCGCGTGTTGCCGAACAACCCCAGTCCGACGCCGCTGATCAGGAACGCGGGGCCGGCATTGACGCTGCCCGTCAGCAGGACGGCGGCTTTTTTTTCGGAGAGCAGACCGCTCTTTCGCAGGTCTGCCAGCGCCTTCGCGCCCACCGGGAACCCGCCGACCAATCCCACGGCCAGCGCGGCGGCGACGGCGCCCGCATTGGACTTCAGGCGCAGCGCACACAGCTTGGAAAACAGCAGATCCACGAAGAAGATGAACGGAAATAACGCGGGAATCAGCGTGGCGGAACAGGTCTTGAGGCCACGCACAATTCCGTCCGCGGCGGTCTGCGGCTGAAACAGCAACAGCAGAATCATCGCGAACGAGAAGAGGACGGCCAACAGAACGGCGGCGCGCTTGGTACGGATGGAATGATACAAGACCGCGTCCTTTCTGGGCTAAACCCGGAAAACATTTAATATAAATCTATATGAAGCGCCGCGCGAATAAATGAAACTGCGGGGAAGACGATGAAACAAAAACGGGACGGCACGCCGGGATATTGGACGCGGTTGTTTTCGAGCGAACTGGACTATCCGCTCGACGCGATGCTGGACGTCCCCGGCATCCATATCACCGGCAGCAACACGGCCGTCATCGAGGGATGCAAGGGGGTGCTGTATTACTCCGAATCCAAGCTGACATTGGATATGGGTGCTTTTTCGCTGACCTTTCACGGCATCGGCCTGGTATTGGGCAATCTCTCGAAGGCGAATCTGTCGCTGTATGGGCAGCTGACCGCCGTGCTGTTCGACAAAAAAGAGGAGGCGACGCCATGATGATTCGTCTTTGGACCTATCTGCGCGGGTACGCCGTCGTGCGGCTGGACGGCGGTCTGTTCAGCCGGTTTTTTCATCTGGCGATGCAGCAGCGCATCGCGCTTTTTCAGATCACGGTGCACGGCAACCGCGCGCATTTCAAGGTGCCGCTGCGCCAGTATCGCCGTCTGCGCGCCGTCGCCCGAAAGAGCCAGTGCCGCATGCGCGTCGCCGAAAAGCACGGCTTTGTACAAGATTGGCGCGGCCTCGGGAACAAGACGCCGATGATCAGCGGCATCGCAGTGTTCGCCGCTGTCCTGATTCTGCTGGGCAATATGGTGCTGACGGTGCGCATCAAGGGCGACAGCACGATGATGAAGCAGGAAATTCTCGCGACGCTCGCGGACAGCGGTCTGAAAGCAGGGATGTTTCAACAGGATATCGACCTCGATCAGGTCGTCGGAAATCTGCTGATCCGCAACAGGAACATGACATGGGTTACGGTCTACTTTACCTACGGCACCGCGACGATCGAGTTTGTGGAGGGCGAAAGCGCCGCGGCGGAACAGCCGCCGCCCGTCGCCATCGGCGCCACCAGGCGCGCGCAGATCAAGGCGATGGATCTTTTCGGCGGGAAGGAGACCGTTTCAGTCGGGCAGACGGTCGAGGCAGGCGCGGTGCTGGCGGTCACCGACGGCGAGAGTGCGGAGCTGCTGCACCAAACTTTTTCAAAGTCGAAGGTATTCGGCATCACGACCGACACCGTGACGTTTGCGCTCGACAAAAACCATGTGAACCGCGCGGAAACGGGCCGAATGCGGGTAAAATACGCAGTACAGATGGGGGACATCGTCCTCCCGCTGTCGCTGTCGCGGATTCCGTTCCGCTACTACGACACCAAAGCGTACATCAAACCGTTTGTCCTATTCGGGGTCGAGCTGCCCGCGCTGATCCATGTCACGGAGATCCGCGAAATCGACCAGTCGCTGGAGTTCCTGACCAAGGCGCGCGCCGAGATGATTTTCGCAGAGGAGGTGCTTCGTTATGAGCGCGCCTTTCCGTCCGATACGACGGTGCTGGAACGAAAAATCGAGATCGAGGACGCGGGCGGGCGGTTTCTGTGCGCGGTTACCTATATTTGCTACGAAAACATTGGTGAATTCATATACGAAATGCCCTAAAAAGAGCGAATAATTTGGTATATCTTTTATAGAAATTTGTGATATAATCAGTTAGCTTGAAAATGCGAAGCATTTTCAAGGCGCGGCTG
>JAVBVJ010000067.1:0-8965 GCA_031554355.1 Oscillospiraceae bacterium | reverse complement strand
GAGGCGATCGTGTGGGCGCACCACGGGACGTTCTGCGCAGGGCCCGATCTCGACACCGCGTTCGGATTGATGCACACCATCGAGAAGGCCGCCGACATCTATGTCCGCGCCTTGAGCTGCGGATCCGGTATCCGCCAGACCATCACCGACGACAACCTGCGCGCGATCGCAAGCGCGTTCGGCGTCGTGCTGAACACCGAACTTCTCGACGAATAGGAGCCGCTATGCGAACCTATCTTGCCATCGATATCGGCGCTTCGAGCGGGCGGCATATTCTGGGCTGGAAGCGGGACGGGCGCATCGAACTGCGCGAGATCTACCGCTTCGAAAATAATATCGTCGAGCGGGACGGCGCGCTGCTCTGGGATATCGACGCGCTGTTCGGCCATGTCGTCGCGGGCCTGCGCGCCTGCAAGGACACGGGGACGGTCCCCGAGACCGTCGGCATCGACACCTGGGGCGTCGATTTTGTGCTGCTCGACCAAAGCGGTCAGCGGATCGGCGACGCAATGTCCTACCGCGATTCCCGCACCACTGATGCCGCGGCGCAAGTCGAGCGCCTGCTCCCCTTTTCGGAGCTCTACCGCCGAACCGGGATTCAGAAACTACAGTTCAATACGGTCTACCAGCTGTGGACATTGCAGCGGGATCGCCCCGAAGACCTGCGCCGCAGCGCGCATCTGCTGATGATTCCGGATTACCTCAACTACCTGCTGACGGGCAAAATGCGGCAGGAGTACACGAACGCCACAACAACCGGGCTTGTCGACGCCGAGGCCAAAAAGTGGGATCTAGCGCTGATCGCCAAGCTCGGCTATCCGACAAAGCTGTTCGGTCCGCTCTCAATGCCGGGCACCGTCGTCGGAAGTTTGAGCCCCGATATCGCCGCCAAAGCGGGATTCCAATGCCGCGTCGTCCTGCCTGCGACTCACGATACCGGCTCGGCGTTTCTGGCCGTACCGACATCGCGCGACGACGCGGTGACGCTGTCGAGCGGCACCTGGAGCCTGCTCGGCGTCGAAAGCCTCGCGCCGATCACCACCGAGGCGGCGCAAAACGCGAATATCACGAACGAGGGCGGGTACGACTACCGCTTCCGCGTGCTGAAAAACATCATGGGCCTCTGGATGCTGCAATCGATCCGCCGCTGCTGCGACAACCGCTACAGCTTCGCGGAGCTCGAACTGATGGCAAAAGAGCGCAGTGCGTTTTCGGGCATTGTCGACGTCCGCGACAACCGGTTTCTCGCCCCGGAGAATATGCTCGAGGAGGTGCGGCGGGCCTGTCGCGACCGCGGTCAGCCCGTGCCTGCCGATGTCGGAGAGACGGTTCAGTGCGTCTATAAGAGCCTCGCCATCTGCTACGCCGACACCGTCCGCCGGATCGCTGCACTGACCGGAAAAACCTACATCGGCATCCACATCGTCGGCGGCGGGTGCAAGGACGGCTATCTCAACCAGCTCACCGCGAATTGTACCGGTCTGCCCGTCAGCGCGGGTCCGGTAGAAGCGACCGCGATCGGCAACCTGATCGCGCAGATGATTGCGGGCGGCGAGTTCCCGGATCTTGTCGCGGCGCGCGCCGCCGTGGCAGAAAGCTTTGAGATTCAATACTACAGCCCGAACGAGGTATAATATGGAGCGATACGAAAGCGCAAAGGCCCTTTACGCAAAACTGGACATCGATGTCGACGGCGCGCTGCGCAAACTCGGCGAAATCCCGATCAGCATCCACTGCTGGCAGGGTGACGACGTCGCGGGCTTCGACCGCCCCGACGGCGGCGCGGGCGACGGTATCCAGACAACGGGCAACTATCCCGGCAAGGCGCGCTGCTTCACCGAGCTCTGCACCGATTTCGATCTCGCCTGCTCGCTGATTCCGGGCAGGAAGCGCATCAATCTGCACGCCTGCTACGCCGTCTTTCCCGAGGGCGAATGGGTCGACCGCGACCGTTTGGATTATCGGTTCTTTGTCCCGTGGGTTTCCTACGCCAAGGAGCGCGGCTACGGCATCGACTTCAACCCGACGCTGTTCTCCCATCCGATGGTCAAGGACGGCCTGACGCTCTCCTCTCCCGACGCCGCGGTGCGGCGGTTCTGGATCGACCACTGCAAGGCGACGCGCCGGATATCGAGCGAGATCGGCGCCGCGCTGAACGATCCCGTCGTCCACAACATCTGGATTCCGGACGGCCTCAAGGACATCCCCGCCGACCGGCTCGGCCCGCGTCTGCGGCTGAAAGACAGCCTTGACGAGATCTATGCCGAGACGCTGCCATACCTGATCGACTGCGTCGAGAGCAAGGTCTTCGGCATCGGGCTCGAGAGCTACACCGTCGACTCCAACGAGTTTTACATGAGTTACGCCGCGTCGCATCCCGGCGTCTACAATCTGCTCGACAACGGGCACTACCACCCCACCGAGATGGTCAGCGACAAGATTCCGGCGCTGCTCCCCTACTTCGACAAAATCCCGCTGCACATCACGCGGCCGGTCCGCTGGGACAGCGACCACGTCGTGCTGTTCGACGACGAGCTGAAGGAGATCTGCATCGAAATCGTGCGGAACGATGCTCTCGGCAAAGTGCTGATCGGGCTGGACTTCTTCGACGCCTCGATCAACCGCGTCGCGGCGTGGGTCGTCGGCACCCGCAACGCGCAGAAAGCACTGCTCTGGGCATTGCTGCAACCCAGCGGCAAACTGAAAGCGCTGCAGGATAGCGGCCGCTTCACCGAAAAGATGGTGCTGATGGAGGAAGCCAAGACGCTGCCGTTTGGGGATATCTGGGCGCATTACTGCGAAACGCAGCAGGTTCCCGCCGACGCAAGCTGGTTCGACACCGTGCAGCATTACGAGGCCGATGTTCTTTCAAAAAGATAATTTTCTGTAGAATGGAGCCGCTATGAAATTCTTCGATCTGCACTGCGATACCTTTATGCTGCTGTCCGAGAGCCTCAAGATCGGCGCGAAAGTCTCGCTTGCCCAAAACCCGTTCCACATCTCGCTTGAGAAAGCGGCGGGGCTCGACGCCTACTGCCAGACCTTCGCGATGTGGTCGCCCGTCGGCATGCGCAGCGAGGACGTCTACCGAAACTACAAACACACCGTGGAGTTGTTCCGAAAGGAGCTTGCGGAAAACAGCGACCGCATCACCCAGTGCACCACTGCGGACGACATCGAGAACGCGGTCGCGAACAACAAGATCGCCGCAGTGCTCTCGATCGAGGGCGGGCGGGCGGCGATGGGCAATCTGGAGCTGCTGAATGACTTCTACAACGACGGCGTGCGCATCTTCAGCCTCGCGTGGAACGAGCGCAACGCTTTGGCCGACGGCATCACCGTAAAGGACGACAAAGGCCTGACGCCGCTGGGCCGCGCGTTTATCACCGAAATGGACCGCCTCGGTATGATTCTCGACGTCTCCCACCTCGGCGACAAGGGCTTCTGGGATGTCTGTGAGACGACCGACGCGCCGTTCTCCGCGACCCACTCTAACGCTCGCGCTTTATGCTCCAGCCCGCGTAACCTGACCGATGAGATGATCACTGAAATCATCCGGCGCGGCGGGCTGATCGGCATGAACTTCAGCCGCGACTTCCTCGAAAACAAGGAGGAGGACGCCTGCGCCGACAGCGTCGTCCGCCATCTCGACCACATCCTTGAGATGGGTGGCGCCTCGGTCCTCGCGATGGGCTCCGATTTCGACGGAACCGCGGTGCCGAAGGATATCGCCAACATCGGCGGCGTCGGCGCGGTTGAGGCGGCGATGATCAAAGCCAACTACCCCGCACAGCTCATCGACGGCATTTTCTGGAACAACGCGCTGTCGTTCCTTCGTAAGATGGTATAGCGTTCCGCTATAACATCAAATCTGTAACAATATTATTAAAGACCACTCACGGCGTGAGTGGTCTTTCTCTTTTGCGAAAAACTTTTCTTTTTATCGCCGCGTTGGATTCAGAACGCGCCTACAGCTTTTTGCTGTAGATCGCTTTCAGTACCACCGCGATCAGGCACTGCGCCGCGCCCGCGACAATCAGCGTCGCAAAGATCGTCTCGTTGTAGAACCCGGCGACGACGCCCGCGAGAATGAGCAGGCCGGAGGAGTAGAACACAAACGGCACACCGGACTTCTGGCGAATCAGAATCATCCGTTCGTCGTTCTCTTTCGTGTACATCGCTTTGAGCTTCGCCTCATCTTTCAAAACCCTGCTGTAATACACCTGAAAAAATATAACCACGCCGATCACGCTGGTCATCGCGCCTTCGATAAACCCGGCGATCAGATCGTTCCCGACCACCATTCTTCTATCCGTCAGCACCATCAACAGGATATATCCGGCAAACAGCAGGCCCAGCACCATAAACACCGTCATTCTGGTCTTAATCTTCTTCCGATACTCGTTCATACGTTATCCCTCATCTCTTGTTCTATTTGTGAAAAATCAAATACGTCCTCGATACTCTGCTTGAAATAATGCGCGATCTTATACGCGAGCGGCAGTGAGGCCGTATACTTCTCGACCTCGATGGCATTGATCGTCTGTCGTGTCGTGCAGACGGCCGCCGCCAGTTCCTCCTGCGAAAGCTTTTGCGCTTTTCGCAGTTCTTTTATCCTCGTCTTCAAGACCATCCTCCCTCATTCGACCTGTCCAAAATCATGTAAAGTTCGCTTTACGTGTTTAGTATAGTTCACTTTACATATTTTGTCAAGTTCGCTTTACATATTATTTTGGAACTTCTTCGACTGATCGTCAGAATTCTCTTGACATCAAATATGTTCCGTGTTATATTATTTGAGGTTAGTTTTATCTAACTATAATTTTTGGGTCAGCAGTTAGTTTCAACTATCTTTTCAGGAGGACGGTATGATGCCACTCACATTGGCCAAAACCGGCGAGACGGTCACGATCAGAAAGATCACCGGAAAAGACGACGTCCGGCAGCACCTCGCGGAACTGGGGTTTGTTGTCGACACCGATGTCACGGTTGTTACGGAACTGGGCGGCAACCTGATTCTGAAAGTCCGGGACAGCCGCGTTGCGTTGGATAAAACTCTGGCAAACCGAATCATGATTTAGGAGTGTACTGATGAAAACATTAAGAGATGCAAAGGTTGGAGACACCGTTACAGTCGTCTGTCTGCACGGCGAGGGCCCTGTGAAGCGCCGCATTATGGACATGGGCATCACCAAAGGCTTAGATCTGCAGGTGCGTAAAGTTGCGCCGCTCGGCGACCCGATGGAACTGAATGTTCGCGGGTACGAACTGTCGATCCGCAAGGCGGACGCGGAAATGATCGAGATTGTATAATTTTTTAAGTATAGTGGTTAGTATCATCTAACCTATCAGGAGGGACCATGATTAAAATTGCGCTTGCAGGAAACCCGAACAGCGGCAAAACAACGCTGTTCAACGATCTGACCGGCAGCAGTCAGTACGTCGGCAACTGGCCCGGCGTCACGGTCGAAAAAAAGGAAGGAAAACTGAAGGGTCAGAAAGACGTGATCATTCAGGATCTTCCAGGCATCTACTCGCTCTCCCCTTACACCTTGGAGGAAGTAATTTCGCGCGAATCTCTGGTCGGTGAAAAGCCCGACGCGATCATCAACATCGTCGACGGCACCAACATCGAGCGAAATCTGTATCTGACGACCCAGTTGATCGAGCTCGGCATCCCGGTCGTCGTCGCCGTCAACATGATCGATCTCGTCCGCAAAAACGGCGATACCCTTGATCTTGCGAAGCTCGGCGAGGCGCTCGGCTGCCCGATGCTCGAGATGAGCGCGCTGAAGGGCGAAGGCTCCGACGCCGTCGTCAAACTGGCAATTCAAAAGGCGGGCGCAAAACAAAAGGCGGAACTTCCCCACGTCTTTACCGGCAGCGTCGAGCACGCGCTGGCGCACATCGAGGAATCCATCGAAAACAAGGTGGAGCCCGACCGTCTGCGCTGGTACGCCATCAAGTTGTTCGAGCGGGACAGTAAAGTCCTTAAGCAGCTGAAACTTGATAAAGAAACCCAAAACCATATCGAAGAACATATCTCCGACTGCGAGCAGGAGCTGGAGGATGATGCCGAGAGCATCATCACGAACCAGCGCTACGCCTACATCACGAGCGTTGTCGACCGCGCCGTTCATAAAAAAGCCGCGAAGCACAGCCTTTCGACCTCCGATAAAATCGACCGCGTGGTGACCAACCGCATTCTGGCGCTGCCCATCTTTGCGGCCGTTATGTTCCTTGTATACTACATCGCCATCGGCTCGGTCGGCGACTGGCTGACCGGCTGGACCAACGACGTATTGTTCGGCGAGATGATCAGCGGCAATCTCGGCGCGTGGCTGGAAACCATCGGCACCGCCCCGTGGCTCAGCGGCCTGATCGTAGACGGCATCGTCGGCGGCGTCGGCGCGGTCATCGGGTTTGTGCCGCAGATGCTGGTGCTGTTCCTGATGCTCTCCATTTTGGAGGATATCGGATACATGGCGCGCGTGGCGTTCATCATGGACCGCGTCTTCCGCAAGATGGGTCTCTCCGGCAAGAGCTTTATCCCAATGCTGATCAGCTCCGGCTGCGGTGTTCCGGGCGTTATGGCCTGCCGCACGATCGAGAGTGAGCGCGACCGCCGCATGACCATCATGACCACCTGCTTTATCCCCTGCGGCGCCAAGATGCCGATTATCGGCCTGTTCGCGGGCGCATTGTTCGCCGGAAGCCCGCTGGTCGCCGTCTCGGCCTACTTTATCGGGTTCGGTGCGATCATTGTATCGGGTATCCTGCTGAAGAAAACCAAACTGTTCGCCGGTGATCCCGCTCCGTTCGTCATGGAGCTGCCCGCCTACCACGTCCCCGCGGTCGGCAACGTCCTGCGCTCCACCTGGGAGCGCGGCTGGAGCTTTATCAAGCGCGCCGGCACCATCATCCTGTTATCCTCCATCATCCTCTGGTTCCTGCAGGGCTTCGGTTTTGTGGAAGGCAGTTTCTGTATGGTCGAGGACAACAACACCTCACTGCTCGCTTCCGTCGGCAGCGCCATCGCGTTCCTGTTCTCCCCGCTCGGCTTCGGAGACTGGAAATCGACCGTTGCGACGTTTACCGGCCTGATCGCGAAAGAGAACGTCGTCGCCACCTTCGGCGTGCTGTTCGGTGTCGCGGAGGTCGCCGAGGACGGCGCCGAGATCTGGAGCCAGCTGGCCGTGCACTTCACCGCGCTTACCGCGTACAGCTTTCTGATCTTCAACCTGCTGTGCGCACCCTGTTTCGCCGCGATGGGCGCGATCCGCCGCGAGATGAACAGTGCGAAATGGACCTGGGCAGCGATCGGCTATATGTGCGGATTGGCCTATCTAGTATCGCTCTGGGTCTACCAGCTCGGCTTGCTCTTCACCGCAGGCACCTTCACGGTGGCGACCGCCGCCGCGATCCTGACGCTGCTGGCTTTCCTCTATCTCCTGCTTCGGAAAAACAAAACCGAAAAACTGCAGGCGACCGCGAAAGTGCACGCATAGGATCTGCCACAAAACAACCATTCCTCAGCCACTTTTGGCAAACACTCCAACATCAGTACCAGCAAAAACGACATCCGCAAGGATGTCGTTTTTGTGTCCGTTCGTATAAATGCTAGTTTTCCGGGCGCACCGCCCACGCCATCGCACCGTTCACCGGGTCACGGTCTATCATCCGGAGGTCGAACTGCTTGTCGTAGGCCGCGTCCAGCCGCCGCGCCACCTCCGCGACATAGTCCGGCAGCACCGCCTTGGTGTGGATCGAGCCCGCCAGAATGATATCGATCCTCGTCTCGGGGATCGGCAGCCGGTCGATCATGCCGCCGACCGCCGCGACCAGCCCGTCCTGCATATCGCTGAGGATGCCGTTTGCGACGGCGTCGCCGGACGAGGCGCAGATCAGCAGAATTCCGATCATCTGCGGAACCAGTTCCGCGAACCGCGCCGCGATTTTCGCCGAGCAGTTCATCAGATCCTCGGGCCGCGCGCACTCAAGCAACGTCATAACGGGTTCCGTCATCGCGGTCGGCTGTCCGCGCAGGAAAAACTGGGCGTAGACTTTCTGGAAGCAGCGCAGCGCCAGTTGCGGCCCGCCGCCGACGTCGCCGGTCAGGCGGTCGCTGCCGCCGATCTGCAGCATCGCACCGTTCGGGTGGATGCCCGCAAAGCAGATGCCGGTGCCGTTGTTGCACAGCACCGTCGGATTGCCGCGAAAGCCTGTCATCGCGCCCGCAAAGCCGTCGTTAAGCAGCAGGAAGTCGCGCAATCCCAGCGCCCGCAACCGCTGGGTCATTTCCTCCGCCTGGATCGGGTAGTCGATGCCCGCGAGGCACAGCACGCTCTTTGCGACAGCATCCAATGCCACGCCGGCTTTCTCGCAGACCGCGGTGATCCCCTTCATCACGAGCGCAGCCGCGCCGTCGTAGGAATCGGGCAGAACCTCGTGGTTGCTGCCCTCCTCTTTGTGAAGCGCCAGCACCGCGCCGGTCTCGTCCATCAGGCCGAAATCGGTCTTGGTGCCGCCGCCGTCCACGCCGATCCCGTATCGCATAAGCCGCTCCTCCCCTTGCTGCAGTATTTCTGATATGTCTGGATTCAGGATAAAGGAAAGCGCCGGTTTTTTCAAGTCCGGCGAATCTCTATCCCCTACCGGTTTATCCGCGACGAGACGCAAAAAAGAAAGGATGCGCGCATCCTTTCTTTATTGGAAGTTTTTCATAAAATCGAGATACTGGTCTTTCGGAATCGGTTTGCTGTAGTAAAAACCCTGAATCTCGTCGCACTGCTCCTGCTTCAGGAAGTCGAGCTGGCTCTGCTCCTCGACGCCCTCGGCCGTGATGACCATGCCCAGCGTCTTGCCGATCGCGATGATCGACTTGACGAGCGCCCGGTCGTTCTCGTCCATGGTGCTGTTCCAGATAAAACTCTGGTCGATTTTAATGCGGTCGACCTGCAATCTG
>JAVBVJ010000141.1:0-6419 GCA_031554355.1 Oscillospiraceae bacterium | reverse complement strand
GGTTCCGTACCGAAAAACTATTTTCCTGCGGTTGAAAAAGGTCTGCAGGAGGCTGTTGTTCACGGCGTGATCGCGGGATATCCGGTCGTCGGCCTGAAGGCGACGCTGGTGGACGGCTCCTACCACCCGGTCGATTCCTCTGAAATGGCCTTTAAAACCGCCGCGTCCCTCGCTTACAAAGAGGGGTTGCCGCAGGCCTCCCCGGTGCTGCTCGAGCCGATCGGCTCGTTGAAAGCCTATGTACCGGACTCCAACACCGGCGACATCATGGGCGAGGTCAACAAGCGGCGCGGCCGCGTGCTGGGCATGAATCCCGCCGAGGACGGCCTCCAGCTCGTCGAAGCCGAGGTCCCGATGTCCGAGATGCATGATTTTTCGACGTTTATGCGTTCCACAACACAGGGACGCGGCCATTTCCTGCTGACGTTCGAGCGTTACGAGCAGCTGCCGGCCACACTGGAAGGCAAGGTCATCGAGGAAGCGAAAGCGCTGCGCGAAGAAGCGGAAGAGTAAGCGACAACCAGAAACCCGATGCGATGCATCGGGTTTTTTTATGCCTATTTTTCGGGTGCGGTGAATAGACATTATCAGAACAATATTTCGGAGGACGTATGAAAAAGACATGGACTATCATTCTGATTTTGTTTTGTGTTCTTGCAGTAATCGGTTGCTCGATGCAGGAACAAGCCGACGCCGCGCCGATTTCGGACGAGGATCCCTTTACCGCAGAGGTCATGCGGTATCAGAGTTTCAACAACAAAGATTTTAAGCGTGCGGTGTGGATCAGCTATCTGGATCAGCAGTCGATCGTGACCGCCGACACCGGGGCCTACGAGGACGCGCTGGAGACGATGCTGAGCAATCTTGCGCTGCTGCGTGTCACGGATGTTTTCTTCCATGTGCGCTCGGATGGGGACAGCCTCGCGCAATCCGTACTGTTTCCGTCTGCGGCGACGACGCGGTATCCCGACATGGATCCGGACTACGACTACGTTCAGACCGCCGTCGATGCCGCGCACCGCCACAATATCCGCATCCACGCGTGGGTGAACCCCTACCGGCTGCAGCGAAGCGAGAACGCGACGTACAACGACTTTATTGCGAAACTGACGGAGACCGACGCGCGCATGGTGCTTTCGGTGGGCGACGCGCTGTTTCTGAACCCCGCGAGCACCGCGGCGCGGCAGCTCGTGGTCGACGGGGTGCGGGAACTGATCGAAAACTATGCGTTTGACGGCGTGCATCTGGACGACTACTTCTATCCGGCTACCGAGCCCGAAATGGACGAAACGGACTACGCGACCTATCAAACCGCGGGCGGGGCGCTGAGCCTCGACGATTGGCGGCGGGACAACGTGACGGCGCTGATCTCGGACATCTACCGCGCTGTCAAAGAAACCGACACCGATCTAGTGTTCGGCATCAGCCCCGACGGCTCGATCGACCGCAACCGCAGCCGGCACTACCTTGATGTCCACAAGATCTGCGCGGAGCCGGGCTATGTGGATTACCTCTGCCCGCAGATCTACTACGGGTATCAGAACGAGACGATACCGTTTCTTGAGACGCTGCGGGCGTGGTCGGATCTGTGCACCGGCTGCGACCTGATGATCGGGCTCAGCTTCTACAAGGTCGGCGCCGACGACGTCTATGCGGGAAGCGGCAATCAGGAGTGGCTGGAGCGGTTCGACGTTATCTCGAGGCAGTACCTCGACTGTCTGGCGGTCGAGAATTGCGTCGGGGTCGCGTTCTTTCGCTACGACTCACTGTTTCGCCCAGCCGAAGCGGTGTCCGCCTACGCCGAGATCGAGGTGTACAACCTGTAAAATGTGATCTAGGGGAGAGGGATATGTAAAATTAAAGCGATATCATCCGGGAGATCGAGGATTTCGGCACCAAAAACGACCGGATGATCAGGCAAAAGACTGCGCGTCCGACAAAGAACCGCGACGCGCAGGACCGGTTGATGGCGACGCAGCTGATTCTGGCCGTCGTCGTGGTCGCCGCGGTGCTGTTGCTGTCCAAGATGACGCCGACGGGGTTCGAGACGCTGTCGGCACAGTACACCCGCTTTGTGACGAAGCCGCCGGTCTGGCAGCTCGAGGGCGTGCAGAACATCTTTTTGCCGGTGATCGAGACGATTCGCGGCTGGTTCGGGAATGCTTAAGTTCCGGCTGGGACGCGTACAAGTCGGCATCTCAATCTTCTTCGCCGCGTTCTTCGCAGTCGTGCTGATCACGGCGAACAACGCGTACATTTTGCTGAGCCTTTTTGCGATGATCTGCCACGAGGCGGGACATCTGCTCGCCATGCTGCTGTGCGGCAACCCGCCGCGCGGCATTTTTCTGCTGCTCGGCAGAATCACGATTGTGCCGGGCCGCCGTTTGACGGGGTACCGCGCCGACAGCCTGATCCTCTGCGGCGGGATTGTCGTCAATATCGTGTTGGCGGCGCTGTTTCTGATGTTCGGACACGCGAGAGCCGCGACGGTCAACATCGTCATCGCCGCGTACAACGCGCTGCCCGCCGGGGAGCTGGACGGCGGCGCGCTGCTGCTGTCGGCGCTGAATAGGCGGTTTTTTCCGAAAAAAGCGTACAACATTCATCTGATTGTCTCTTTTTTTGTGACGGTGCTGCTGCTCAGCGCGGCACTGCTTTTGGTGCTGCGCGGGTTCGGAAACTACTCGCTGTTTCTGGTCGGCCTGTTCCTGCTGATCCAAAACATCAAAAACCTGCAATATACAAACCGCTGATCTTTTGGTATAGTTAGGGTACAGAAAAGAGGCGGCTATGGGGCAGGATTTTGAGCGGATGCTGCGCGCGGTTCAGAAACCCGGGCGGTACATCGGAAATGAGAGCGGATCTGTTTATAAGGATAAAAGCGCGGTTTCACTGCGTTTTGCTTTGGCGTTTCCGGACACTTACGAGATCGGGATGTCCCATCTCGGCATGAAGATCCTGTACGATATCCTGAACCGCGAGCCCGAGATCTGGTGCGAGCGCGCCTTTATGCCGTGGTTCGACATGGCGGAACAGCACAAAAAGTTCCGTTACCCGCTGTACGGACTTGAGAGCGGCGACGCGCTGTCGGCGTTCGACGTCCTCGGTTTTTCGCTGCAGTACGAGATGTCCTACACCAATGTGCTGGCGATGCTCGAACTCGGCGGCATTCCGCTCTGTTCCAAAGACCGAAAGGCCGGCGACACGATTGTCATAGCGGGCGGCCCCTGTGTCTGCAACCCCGAGCCGCTGGCGGCGTTCTTCGACGCCTTTGTGCTGGGCGAGAGCGAGGAGGCCATCGTCGAGGTCGGCAAATCGCTGATCCTCTCGAAAAACAAAAAAGAATCGCGCCGGAAGACGCTGCTGCGCCTCGCGAAAATCGCGGGCGTGTACGTTCCGTCGTTTTACGATGTCTCTTATAACGACGACGGCACGGTGCGCAGCGTCGCGCCCGACGAAGGAATCCCGGCGAGCGTCCGGAAACGGGTGATACCGGCGTTCAACGACGTGTCGTTTCCAAACCGCTTTGTGGTGCCGATGGTCGAGACGGTGCACGACCGCGCCAGTGTCGAGGTGCTGCGCGGCTGTATCCGCGGCTGCCGCTTCTGTCAGGCGGGGTTCATCTACCGGCCCTACCGCGAGAAATCGGTCGAGACGCTCTGCGCGCAGGCAAACGAGCTGTGCGGCGAGACCGGATACGAGGAGCTGTCGCTCGTCTCGCTTTCGACCGCCGACCACAGCGAGATCGAACCGCTGCTGGACAAGTTGTTGTGCTGGGCGGCCGAAGACAAGGTCCATCTGTCGCTGCCGTCATTGCGCCTCGACAGCCTGAGCGATGCATTGCTCGAGAAAATGACACAGGCGCGAACCGGCAGCATCACCGTCGCGCCCGAAGCGGGGACCCAGCGGCTGCGCGATGTCATCAACAAGAACCTGACCGAACAGGAGATTCTGAACGGCTGTAAAATCGCGTATCAGGCCGGGATCACGAATATTAAACTTTATTTTATGATCGGGCTGCCGACCGAGACGGACGAGGATCTGCTCGGCATCGTGCAGCTCGCGCAGAAGATCGTCGACATCTACTACTGGCTGCCGACCAAACCGAAGGGAAAGTCGGTCAGCGTTAACCTCAGCTGCGCCTGCTTTGTGCCGAAACCGATGACGCCGTTCCAGTTCTGCGCACAGGACACCGCGGACGAGTTCCGCCGCAAGCAACAGCTCATCAAATCCGCGATATCGTCCAAGAAAATCTCTTTCGGATGGCACGATTCCGGCATCAGCGCCATCGAGGCGGTGCTGGCGCGCGGCGACCGGCGTTTGTCCGCGGTGCTCGCCGAGGTCTATAGAACCGGCGGCATTCTGGCGAGCTGGGACGAGGGCTTCAGTTTACAACAGTGGCTGGACGCTTTCGCCGCATGTGGGCTGGATCCCGGGTTCTACGCGAACCGGCAGCGCGAACTTACCGAAACAATGCCGTGGTCGCACCTCGATTACGGCATTACGGACCGCTTTTTGGCGCGGGAGTACCAAAAAGCGATCGACGCGGTGTGCACCGGGAACTGCCGCGAACAGTGCGCGGCGTGCGGCATCAGCGCAATGACGGGGAGGGAATGCTTTGCAGAACATTCGGCTGCACTTCTCTAAGACGTTTCAGGCACGCTGGATCTCGCATCTCGATCTGATGCGCGGTTTTACGCGCGCGCTGAAAAAGAGCAGGCTCGACGTGTGGTACACCGAGGGCTTTCACCCGCATCTGTACCTGATGTTCGCGCTGGCGCTGCCGCTGGGTGTCGAGAGCCTCTGCGAGACCGTCGATATCCGTCTGATGTCGGACGGGGAAATCAGCGACATCGAGGCGCGGGTCAACGCCGGGCTGCCGTTCGGCATCGAGGTCTTTCACGCCGCCGAACCGGTCCACAAGCTGACCGAAATCGCGCAGGCGCGGTATATGATCGAGTTCCGCGACAGCGGCCTGTCGAACGCGTCGATCCGGGATGCCGTCACCGAAGTGCTGGCGCAGTCGGAGATTCCGGTGCAGCGAAAGAACAAGAAGGGGATCGTATTGACCGAGGATATCCGTCCGTATATACTGGAACCGGCGGTATGCGTCCGGGAGAACACGGTCTACTGCTCGGTGCTGTTGCCGGCCGGAAACGAGAAATCGATCAACCCGAACGCGTTTGTCGACGCTGTGCTGCGCCGCGTGGAACGGGAACCCGATCATATTCTGGTCAAGCGGACGCAGATTCTGACGGCCCGGAACACAAACTTCGAATAATAAGCTTGATTTCTATAATATAGTATGATAATATATTTAAGCTTGCAGAAATCCTTCGGAAAACACCGGCGGGGTTAATGTTTAACATTAAGCGGACGGTCCTCTGTCATCCGGGCACGAACGTCTGAAATCGAATTATGGAGGAACCGGAATTATGGATGCTTTAAAGCAGATCACAGAGGGCATGATCCGCCCCGAACCGCACAAAGTCAGGGTGGGTGACACCGTCAAAGTGCACGTCCGCATCAAAGAGGGCGAGCGTCAGAGAATCCAGATCTTTGAGGGAACCGTCATCGCCAAAAAACACGGCGGCATCGCCGAGACATTCACCGTACGGCGCACCTCTTACGGCGTCGGTGTCGAGAGAGTGTTTCCGATGAACTCGCCGAACGTCGAGAAAGTGGAACTGGTTCGTATGGGTAAAGTCCGTCGTGCCAAGCTCTATTATCTCAGAGACCGCGTCGGCAAGTCCGCGAAGGTCAAGGAATTGATTATCAAAAAGTAAAAGGGGCATATTGCCCCTTTTTTTCTAAAAGGAACCGTTTGGGATATGGAAGCTGAGAGCAAAGAGAAAGCGCGGATTCGATATGTTTTCGAGTGGCTGGAAGCGGCATTGTTTGCGCTGCTGATGGCCGTGTTTCTGTTTGCGTTTGTCATCAAATCCTACACCGTCGACGGCGAATCGATGCTGCCGACGCTCAAGAACGGCGATTTCGTCATCGCGCTGTCGCTTTTATTCGAGCCCGAGGCCGGTGATGTCGTGGTTGTCGACGACACAACATCCTACGGAAAACCCTTGATCAAGCGCGTCATCGCGGTCGGCGGGGACTCCGTGCTGATCAGCAGCGCCGGGATCCTGATGGTGAACGGTAAAATCAGCGCGTATCAGGGAACGCTGCCGGAGAACTGCCGCGGCGATCTGACCTATCCGCTGATTGTGCCCGAGGGCTATGTCTTTTTAATGGGCGACAACCGCTCCGTCTCCAAGGACAGCCGATATTCCGATGTCGGGCTTATCGACGTGCGCAGTATCGTCGGGAAAGAAATTTTTAATTTTTAATATGGCTGAACCGTTACAGACAATTCATTGGTTTCCCGGTCACATGATGAAGTCCCTTCGTCTCGTCGAGAAGGAACT
>JAVBVJ010000127.1:0-3222 GCA_031554355.1 Oscillospiraceae bacterium | reverse complement strand
AACCGGCGTCTCCAGAAATGCCTCCGGCGCGACGTCGACATCGTACTGTTCCAGCAGCGCGACGTACGCGGCTTCGGCTTCCTGCGAATCCGTGTCGTCGGCGCTGTCATCGGAGGCCGGCGCGGGCTCGCTTGCGAGCGGATTGTCGGCCGGCGGCGCTTCCTCGACGATCTCCGGTTGCCGGTTTGCGCAGGCAACCAGCACAAGACAGATCATCCATAAACATAGTATTCGCTTCATGTCCCAGCGTCCAAGGTTATTCCGACTCGCGCGATTTTGCGGCGCGGTCGATCTCGCGTTTGGCGTCGCGCTCGGCTTCCGTCGCGCGCTTGTCGTAGTTCTTTTTGCCCTTGCAGACGCCGACTTGCACCTTGACGAGCGACCCCCGCAGGTAGACGGAGATCGGAATCAGCGTCAACCCCTGCAGCCGAACCTGATCGAAGAGATGTTCGATCTCGCGGCGGTGCATCAGCAGCTTTTTGTCGCGCAGCGGATCCCGGTTGAAGATGTTCCCCTGCTCGTAGGGCGCGATGTGCATCCCCTTGACCAGCAGTTCCCCGTTCTTGATGTCGATCCAGCTCTCCTTGAGGTTGATGCCGCCCTTGCGGATCGACTTGACCTCGGTGCCGAAGAGCTCGATACCGGCCTCCATGCTGTCGAGAATAAAGTACTCGTGCCGTGCCTTGCGATTTTCGGCGATATTCTTAATTTCTTTTGTCGTCATGATTCCTTACCGGCGATCCGTTTCGCGAACGCGCGCGCGCCGTCTACTGCTTTCTCTTAGATCTCTGTCCGGCCCACCATCGCGCGGTAGAGCGTCACCTCGTCCGCGTACTCGAGATTGCCGCCGACCGGCATGCCGTAGGCCAAACGCGTGACTTTGACGCCGAACGGCTTGATCAGTTTGCTGATGTAGATTGCGGTCGACTCCCCCTCCACGGTCGGGTTGGTCGCCATGATGACCTCGCGGACGCCGTCCTCGGACGCGCGCTGCACTAAATCCTTGATGAACAACTGCTCGGGCCCGATGCGGTCCATCGGCGAGATCAGCCCGTGGATGACATGGTAGACGCCTTTGTACTCGCGTGTTTTCTCGAAGGTATTGATGTCCCGCGGGCTCTCGACAACGCAGATCAGCCCTTTGTCCCGCTCGGTGTTGTTGCAGATCTGACAGACTTCCTGCTCGGTCAGGTTGTGGCAGACCCCGCATTGGTGGATGCTGCTGTGCGCCACGATGATGGCGTCGGCCAGTTCGTCGGCCTCCTTTTGCGGCAGCTCGAGCACCCAGTAGGCCAGCCGCGCTGCGGTCTTGCGCCCGATACCCGGCAGCGAGGCGAACTTGTCTATCAGGTTCTCCAACGAAGGAATGTTGTTAGCCATGGCTTACAGCAGACCCGGCGGCAGGTCCATTCCTCCCGTAATCTTGCCCATCTCGGCGGCGGAGTCGTCCGATGCCTGCTGGATCGCCGCGTTCACCGCCGCAACGACCAGATCGCCCAGCATATCGGTGTCCTCGGGGTCGACGACCTCGGGATCGATCTTGACCGACAGCAGCGTATGGTCGCCCTTCACGGTCGCCTCGACCATCGAGCCGCCCGCTTTCGCCGTGTAGGTGCGCTCGGCGAGCTCCTCCTGCATCGACGCCATGTCGTCCTGCATCTTCTGGATCTGCCGCATCATGTCGCCGCGGTTCTGGCTGTATTCTTTCGGTAATCTTGCTTTCATCGCGTTGTCCTACCCCTCTTTATTCCACGATCTCCACGTCGACGCCGTTTTCTTTCGCGCGCGCCATCAGCAGGTCGATCTCGTCATTTTTGTCGTCCGTCCTCTTCTCGGCGGCCCCCGCAGCGCGGGTGTACGGCCCGATCGGCAATTTGATGCCCGCGACCGACTGCAGCGCGTCCTTGATGAGGTCTTTCGCCGCGTTGTTGTTGCGGATATGCGCCATAAAGCTCTCGTCGGCGTCGATCAGCACATGGGTGTCGGTCAGGTAGGCGCGGGAGTTGCTGAGGTACCCGTACAGCATGCCGTTGTCGGGCAGCAGCGAATCCACCACCTTCTGCCAATCCTCCAGCAGGGTCTCGACCGCCGCCGGTTTTGCCCGCTTCTCGCTGATCTGTGGTTCCGGCTCTTTTACTTCCGGTGGTGTCGACTCCGGCTTTTTCGGTTCGGGCGCCGGTGCGGGCTGTTCGGCCGGTATCGGCGCAGGCTCGGCGTTTTTCGGCGCGGGCGGCGCTTCCCGTTTCGGCTCCGGCGGCGCGGCGGCCTGCGGTTTCGCCGGGGACGCTGCGTCGGGTTTCGCCCACGATACCTCTTGGGAGACGGGCGCTTTTCGCTGTCCGCACAGCTGAATCAGGCACAGCTCGAGCACCAGCATGCGCTCGGGCGCGTCGCTCATTCTGCCCGCGGTCTCGGCCAGAATCGACAGATTGTCGATGATGTCCTGTAATCCGATGCCCGCGCTCTGCTTCCGGTAGCGGTCGGCCTCCTCGGCGGAACAGCTCTGCTGCACGTTGGGGTCGTTCATGCGGAACAGCAGCAGGTTGCGGTAATGCTGAATCAGCTCGAGACACAGCCGCGTCGGGTCCATCGAGCCGTTGTACAGCTTCTGGAGCCGCAGGAACACCGCGTCCAGTTTCTTTGCCGCGATCTCGCCGCACAGTTCAAACAGGTAGTTTTTGTCGCTGATACCGGCGAGGCGCGCAACGGTCTCCTCGTCGATCCGGCCGCCCAGCGAGGCGCAGGTATCGAGCAGCGACTGGGCGTCGCGCAGCGCGCCGTCGGAAAGCCGCGCGATCATCGCGGCGGCCTCATCGGTGATCTCGATGTTCTCGGCGTCCGCGATCTCCCGCAGGCTCTTTTGGATATCCGCCGATTGCAGGCGGTGCAGCTCGAACCGCTGGCAGCGCGACAGGATCGTCGCGGGCACCTTGTGAATTTCGGTCGTCGCCAGAATAAACAGCACGTGGTCGGGCGGCTCCTCCATGATCTTCAGCAGCGCGTTGAAGGCCTCCCGCGTCAGCATGTGCACTTCGTCGATAATGTACACCCGCATCCTGCAGATGGTCGGGTAGTAGGCGGTCTCCTCGCGCAGCATACGCACATTGTCGACCCCGCTGTTGGACGCGGCGTCGATCTCGGTGACGTCCAGCATCGACCCGTTGTCGATCCCCGCGCAGATGTCGCAGACGCCGCAGGGCTCGCCGTCCTGCGTGTTCGGGC
>JAVBVJ010000017.1:0-5377 GCA_031554355.1 Oscillospiraceae bacterium | reverse complement strand
GGTTCGCCGTCGTCGCTGTACCGCATCAGGTTGTTGTCCCGAAGCCGGTAGGCGTAGACGTGGTGGCTCGCCGCGGGATGCTGCGCGCGGATATCCTCGAGGAACGCGATCGCGTCCTCCTCGGTCTTTACCGGCCCGCAGAACCCCAGAAAGCGGGATTTCTTTTCGATGATCTCACACCCGCCGTTTCCGGCGAGGGTTCGGTAGTGCTCGTCCATTTTACAGCCCGTCCGTCAACTTGGTGTGTCAAGACCTTTGCCCCGTGACCGCCCGCGAAACCGGAAAGAATCTGTCCCGACGATCACAGCCCACGGGCGTGGATTTTCTGCTTTCGCGCTAATAAATATCCCGGGTCTTGACCGGTTCTGAATGCGCAAAACAGGAACTCAAATGAAAACTGCCTGCGGTCACCCGCAGGCATTGTTGTTCCCTGTTTCGGCAATTACTCCTCGATATTAAAGCGCTTTTTAAAGCGGTCGACACGTCCGCCGGTGTCAACAAGTTTCTGCTTTCCTGTGTAAAACGGATGGCACTTGGAACAAATTTCCACCTTGATGTCTTTGCGGGTGGATTTTGTCTCGATGACCTCGCCGCAGGCGCAGGTTATTTTTGTTTCTTCGTATTTCGGATGAATGCCTTCCTTCATCTGTCTCACCTCTTTGCTTGCAGTTGCTATAGCATAATATCACATAGAAAAAACCTTTGCAAGACCTTTTTCACCGTTCCGCCAGTTTTTTTGCGGCCTGCTCGAGCTGGTGAATCAGCTGAATCGACTGTTCGGCGGTTTTTTCGCAGGCCGTGAGATACAGCTTCATCTTGGGCTCGGTGCCGGACGGCCGCACGAGGATCTGCGCGCCGTTCTCGAGCAGCAGCCCGATGACGTCGGCGGCGGGAAGGTCGATGGGGGTGCGGATATTCATGGTGCGGCTGATGCGCACGCTGTTCCAGTAGTCCAGAATCGTCACGACCCCGAAGCCCGCGACCGTCTCGGGCGGCGCTTCGTACAGACGGTTCATCACGGCCTCCATGTCGGCGGCGCCGGTCAAGCCCTCAAACGCGATGTTGACGACCTCGTGGCGGTAATAGCCGAACTTGTCGTACAGCCGCATCAGCGTGGCGAACGGGGTCGTCCCCTGTTGTTTGCACCACGCCGTCATCTCGCACAGCAGCATACACGCGAGCACCGCGTCCTTGTCGCGCACATAACTGCCCGCGAGGTAACCGCAGCTCTCCTCGAACCCAAAGATAAACCGCGCCGCCTCGCCGCGCTGTTCCAGCAATAGGATCTGCTCGCCGATGAACTTGAAGCCCGTCAGCACGCTGCGCATCTCGACACCGCCCGCCTTCGCGATCTCGTCCGTCATCGCCGAGGAAACGATGCTGCGCACCGCGACCGGATTCTCCGGCATCTTATTGTTTTGGTTTCTGGCCTCGATGATGTAGTGCAGCAGCAGTATTCCGACCTCGTTGCCGGTCAGGATGCGGTACTCCCCGCCGTCGCGAACGGCGACACCGACGCGGTCGGCGTCGGGATCGGTCGCGATCAGCAGATCGGGTTCCAGCTCCGCACACAGCGCGAGGCCGAGTTTCAGCGCCTCTTTCGTCTCGGGGTTGGGGTAGGAGCAAGTCGGGAAATTGCCGTCGGGGTTCTCCTGTTCGGGCACCACCGACACCGTGACGCCGCAGTCGTCCAAAACCCGCCGCACCGGTTCGTTGCCGGTGCCGTTGAGCGGCGTAAAGACCGCCGAAACCGGATATTTACGGCAGATATCGGGAATAATCCGCTGGTTCTCCACTTCCTCGTAGTACCGTTCGACAACGCGCGCCGGGATGTACTGGATTCCGCGCTCCGCCAGCGCCGTGTCGAAATCCGCGGTCCGCACGTCGTCGAAGAGGTCGACGGCGGCGATGCGGTCCGAGACCGACCGCGTGTCCTCCAGCGTCATCTGGCAGCCGTCGGGGCCGTAAACCTTGTAGCCGTTGTACTGGGCGGGGTTGTGGCTCGCCGTAATCACGATGCCCGCGCTGGCAGAAAGCTCGCGCACCGCGAAGCTTAACATCGGCGTCGGCATCAGGCGGTCGAACAGCCACGCCTTTACGCCGTTGGCCGCAAGCACCGAAGCCGCCTCGCGGGCGAACAGTGTGCTCTTGTTGCGGGAATCGTACGCGATCGCGACCGAGCCCTCGCCGTACCGCGCCACGATGTAGGACGCAAGGCCCTGCGTCGCGCGGCGCACCGTATAGAGGTTCATGCGCGAGATGCCCGCGCCGAGTATACCGCGCAGACCCGCCGTTCCGAACTCGAGCTCGGCGCTGAACCGCGCCTGAATCTCGGCGTCCTCTTTCTCAATCGCCGACAGCTGCGCGCTCAGTTCCGGGTCGGTGACTTTCGCGCACCAGCGCGCGTACTCCGCTTTGTAATCCATTCTTTTCTCCGATCTGCTTTATGCTTTCGCCTTGATGTAGTCGTCGATGGCCTGCGCGGCGTTCTTGCCCGCGCCCATCGCGAGAATCACGGTTGCGGCGCCTGTCACGGCGTCGCCGCCCGCAAAGACCCCCGGACGGGAGGTCGCGCCGGTTGCATCGTCGGCGATGATGCCGCCCCACGACGCGGTGTCCAGACCCTCGGTCGTGGACTTGATCAGCGGGTTGGGCGAGGTGCCGATGGCCATGATGACGCTGTCGACTTCGATCTCGAAGTCGGAGCCCGGTTTGACAACCGGGCGGCGGCGGCCCGACGCGTCGGGCTCGCCGAGCGTCATCTCGACGCAGCGGATGGCGCGCACCGCACCGCCGTCGCCACCGAGAATTTCGGTCGGGTTTGTCAGAAGGCGGAAGATGATACCCTCCTCTTTCGCGTGTTCGACCTCCTCCGCACGGGCGGGCAGTTCGCTCTCGCCGCGGCGGTAGACGATCGTGACCTCCGACGCGCCCAGCCGTTTGGCGCATCGCGCAGCGTCCATCGCGACGTTGCCGCCGCCGACGACCGCGACGCGGTCGGCGCGCTTGAGCGGGGTGTCGCTGCCGGGGAGGTAGGCTTTCATCAGGTTGACGCGGGTCAGGAACTCGTTGGCGGAGTAGACGCCGTTGAGGTTCTCGCCCGGGATATTCATAAAGG
The DNA here is from genome assembly GCA_031554355.1 of Oscillospiraceae bacterium. Classification (GTDB taxonomy): domain Bacteria; phylum Bacillota; class Clostridia; order Oscillospirales; family Ruminococcaceae; genus JAVBRN01. The sequence continues at coordinate 2,259 of JAVBVJ010000017.1, read as the reverse complement.
TGGGCAGCCCCGCGCCCGAGCCGATAAAGACGGCCTCGAAGCCCTGTGCAAAGAGCTCGTCGACGGTCAGCACCCGGCCGATGACGCTGTTGGTCTCGACGGTGACGCCGAGGCTTTTCAGTGTCTCGATCTCCTTGGCGACGATCGCCTTGGGCAGGCGGAATTCCGGGATGCCGTAGACCAATACCCCGCCCGCGACGTGCAGCGCCTCGAAGACGGTGACGTCGTACCCGCGCTTGACGAGATCGCCGGCGCAGGTCAATCCGGCCGGCCCCGACCCGACGACCGCGACGCGGTGTCCGTTGCGCACCGGCGCGACCACATTGTCGGCGGCGTGGACGAAGTGGTAGTCGGCGACATAGCGCTCGAGACGCCCGATGCCGACCGGCTCGTGCTTGATGCCGCGCACACAGCGCTCCTCGCACTGGGTCTCCTGCGGGCAGACGCGCCCGCAGACGGCGGGCAGCGCGCTGGATTGCGCGATGACCTGATACGCGGCCTCGATGTCATTTTCCTTGACTTTATCGATAAACGCCGGGATGTCGATGGCGACGGGGCAGCCCGCGACACAGGGTTTGTGCTTGCAGTTCAGGCAGCGCTGCGCCTCGTCGAGCGCCTGTTCGGCGCTGTAGCCGAGCGCGACCTCGCTGAAATTCCTGTTGCGGACGTCCGCCTCCTGGGAGGGCATCCCGTTCTTGTGTTCCCGCATGTTCGCCATCTCACTCCACCCCCTTGTACAGGTTGCATTCCCGTTCATGCGCGGCGCGCTCCAGTTCCTTGTACGCGCCTGTCCGCGCGATCGCCTCGTCGAAATCGACCTCGTGGCCGTCGAAATCGGGACCGTCGACGCAGGCGAACCGCATCTTGCCGCCGACCGAAAGGCGGCAGCAGCCGCACATGCCGGTTCCGTCGATCATGATCGGGTTCATGGAGACGACGGTCTTGACGCCGAACTCCTGGGTCAATTTGCAGACGAATTTCATCATGATCAGCGGGCCGATCGCGATGACCTCGTCGTACTGCTCGCCCGCCTCCAGCAATTTGCGCAGCGCATCGGTGACCAGTCCCTTTTCGCCGACCGAGCCGTCATCGGACATGAAGAACAGGCGGTCGCTCGCCGCGCGGAACTCCGGCTCTAAAATCACGAGATCCTTGTTGCGGAACCCGACAATTGCGTCGACCGAAGCGCCGTTATCGTGCAGCCCCTTCGCGACCGGATATGCGATCGCGCAACCGACCCCGCCGCCCACGACGGCGACTTTCTTCAGTCCCTCGATGTGCGACGGCACCCCCAGCGGGCCGACGAAATCGGCGATGCTGTCGCCCTCTTTCAGGCGGTTCAGCCGCTCGGTCGTCGCGCCGACAATCTGAAAGATGATGGCGACGGTGCCCGCCGCGCGGTTACACTCCGCGACCGTCAGCGGAATCCGCTCGCCGTCCGCGTCCGTTCTCAGAATCACAAATTGCCCCGGCTTTGCTTTTTGCGCGATCCCCGGCGCCGCTATCCGCATCAGCGTCACGGTGGGATTCAGCGCTCTCTTTTCAACAATGCGATACATGGACTTCCTCCGTCTGTTTCATTTCACCTTATTATACCGTAGTTAAATGTGACCGTGTCAAGGTCTTTCTTGTATAAACAACATTTTTCGCTATAATTAAAAGTATCTATCACGAAGCGAGGACGCTATGTACGCGAAAATCAACAGTCTCGGCATCTACGGTCTGGACGGATACGCGGTGACGGTGGAAGCCGACACCTCGAACGGTCTGCCCGCGTTCGACGTGGTCGGTCTGCCCGACGACGCCGTGCGCGAGAGCCGCGACCGCGTCCGCGCCTCGGTCCGCAACTGCGGGTTCACGTTTCCGGTCTCGCGCATCACCGTCAACCTCGCGCCCGCGGACAAGCGGAAATCCGGCCCGCTCTACGACCTGCCCATTCTGCTGGCGGTATTGGCGTCGTCGGGTCAGCTGAACGGCGTTTTTTCGGACTGCGCGTTCATCGGCGAGCTCGCGCTCGACGGTGGTTTGCGCCCGATTCACGGCGCATTGTCGATGGCGTTCGCCGCGCAGGAAAGCGGACTCGCGTCGCTGTTTCTGCCCGCGTCCAACGCGCCGGAAGCCGCTGTCGTCGAGGGGTTGACCGTCTACGGCGCGACCACGGTGCAGCAGATCATCGAGCACCTGAACGGCGCGAAACCGCTTGCGCCACAGCTGCCCCGCCCGTTCGAGCAGCACATCGCCGCCTCGCTGCTCGATTTC
>JAVBVJ010000156.1:0-5629 GCA_031554355.1 Oscillospiraceae bacterium | reverse complement strand
GTCGTGAGTCCGCCAGTAGCCGTCCTCGTCGAATACCGCCTCCTCGGCGGCGATCTGATCCAGCGCCGCCTGCGCCGCGACGTCGTGGACGCTCCTGCCGGCGCTTCTGTCCGCCCGTTTGGCGGACGGCGGTTTTGGATTCTCCTCCAGCGGGACCCGTTCCCAATAACCCATCTTCAAACACCTCCGACGGAGGCGCTCAAAGACCTCCGTTACTTCACGACAATATTGACAAGGCTGCCCTTGACATAGATCCGTTTGACGATAGTTTTGCCACAAAGCGCCGCACTCATGCGCTCGTCGGCCTCGGCCAGCGCAAAAACCGCGTCCTGTTCCGCGTCGGCGGCGACGTTGATGCGGCATTTCAGTTTTCCGTTCACCTGAACCGCGAGCTCGAAGACGTCCTCGACGCACTTGGCCTCGTCGTGCTGCGGCCAGGCGGTCTGCGCGATCTGACCGCCGAAGCCCATTATCTGCCACATCTCCTCGGAGACGTGCGGCGCAAAGGGATTCAGCAGCTGCAAAAAGACTTTCAGCTCGTCGGCGGTGAGTGTCTTGTTGTCGTAGATGTCGTTGAGCAGGCTCATCAGCGCGGCGATGGCGGTGTTGAATTTCAGCACCTCGATGTCGCCGCTCACCTTCTTGATGGCGCGGTGCATCGGCCGCTCAAGCTGCGCCGAAAAACCGGCGCCCGTCGTGATATCCATCAGCGCAAAAGTGCGATCTAAAAAGCGTTTGCAGCCGCGGACACTGCTCATCGACCACGGCGCGGTCTTCTCGAAATCGCCGATAAACATCTCGTAAACGCGGACGGTGTCGGCGCCGTACTCGGCGATCAGGTCGTCGGGATTAATGACGTTGCCGCGCGATTTGCTCATCTTCTGGTTGTCCTCGCCGAGGATAAAGCCGTGGCTTGTCCGCTTGGCGTAGGGCTCGACGCACGGCACAACGCCGATGTCATACAGGAACTTGTGCCAGAAACGGGAGTACAGCAGGTGCAGCGTCGTGTGTTCCATGCCGCCGTTGTACCAATTAACGGGCATCCAGTACTCGAGCGCCTCCCGCGAGGCGGGCGCGCTGTCGTTGTGCGGGTCGCAGTAGCGCAGAAAATACCACGACGATCCCGCCCACTGCGGCATCGTGTCGGTCTCGCGCTCGGCAGGTCCGCCGCAGCACGGACAGGTCGTCTTGACCCAGTCGGTGAGGCGGGAGAGCGGCGAGCGGCCGTCATCGGTCGGCTCGAACTCGTCGAGTTCGGGCAGCTCGAGCGGCAATTCGCTCTCGTCGATCGGCACATAGCCGCATTTCTCGCAATACACGACCGGAATCGGTTCGCCCCAGTAGCGCTGGCGCGCAAAGACCCAGTCGCGCAGTTTGTAGTTGACTTTGGACTCGCCCCGGCCGTTCTCGACGAGCCACGCGGTGATCTTTGCTTTCGCGTCCTCGACGGACAGGCCGTTGAGCATACCCGAGTTTACCATAATGCCGGTGTCGCAATCTGTAAAAGCTTCCGACGAAATGTCGCCGCCCGCGACAACTTCGACGATGGGCAGCCCGAATGTTTTCGCGAACTCGTAGTCGCGGGTGTCGTGGCCCGGAACCGCCATGATCGCGCCGGTGCCGTAGGTCGCCAGCACGTAGTCGGAGATGAAAATCGGGATCTCCTGATCGGTGACGGGGTTGACGGCGCGGACGCCCTCGATCTCGAGACCGGTCTTGTCCTTGGCGATCTCGGTGCGCTCGAAATCGGATTTGCGCGCCGCCTCGTCCTGGTAGGCGCGCAGCGCGTCGCGGTTTCGGATCAGCGGCGCCCATTTTTCCAGCAGCGCGTGCTCGGGCGACAGCACCATGTAGGTCGCGCCGTACAATGTGTCGGGGCGGGTCGTAAAGACGCGCAGCACGTCGCCCGCCGTCGTCGCAAAATCGACCTCGGCGCCGTAGGAGCGGCCGATCCAGTTGATCTGGGAGTTGCGGACGCGGTCGGGGTAATCGACCAGATCCAGATCGTCGAGCAGGCGGTCGGCGTACTTCGTGATCGCCAGCATCCACTGGCTCTTCTCCTTGTGGACAACGGCGCTGCCGCAGCGCTCGCAGACGCCTTCGACAACCTCCTCGTTGGCCAGCACCACCTTGCAGCCCGTGCAGAAGTTGACCGGCATCTGTTTTTTGTACGCGAGGCCGCGCTTGAACATCTGCAGGAAGATCCACTGGGTCCATTTGTAGTATTCGGGATCGGTCGTGTTGATCTCGCGCGACCAGTCGAACGAGAAGCCCAGCGACTTGGCCTGCCGCTTGAACTTCGCGACGCGGTCCTTCGTGATGATCGCGGGATGAATGTGGTGTTTCATCGCGTAGTTCTCGGTCGGCAGCCCGTAAGCGTCCCAGCCGATCGGGAACAGCACGTTATATCCCTGCAGGCGGCGCTTGCGCGAGACGATGTCCATCGCGGTGTAGGGGCGCGGATGCCCGATGTGCAGCCCCTCTCCGGACGGATAGGGGAACTCAATCAGCGTGTAGTATTTGGGCTTGTCCGAGTGGTTGCTCGCCACAAAAGTGCCCTCGGCGTCCCAGATGTCCTGCCACTTTTTTTCGATTTCCGTAAAACGGTACTCCATGATTCCTCCAAAAGAAAACCGGACGGACGCCCCGCCCGTCCGATGTTTTTATTCCACTACCACCGCGTCGGCCCACAGCTTTTCGAGCGAATAGAACTCGCGCGCCGAGGGTTGGAAAACGTGGACGATCACGCTGCCGTAATCGAGCAGAATCCAGCCGCCCGAATCGTACCCCTCCCGGCTCTTGGCCTGCAATCCGCTTTTGCCCAGCAGGAACTCCACCTCGTTGGACAGCGCCTTGATCTGCGTCGAGCTGGTTCCGGTACCGATAACAAAGTAGTCGGTCAGCACCGTCAGATCCTCAATTTTCAGGATCTTGATCTCCTGTCCCTTTTTCTCCTCGAGCGCTTCCGCCGCTTTTTTTGCAATTTCCAAAGATGTCAACAGCTCTTACTCCTTTAACGTTTCCCCTGCGTTACGGGGCCGGTTTCTGTTCTCCGTACTCGTCGAGCGTGCCGGAGGTGTCATCGTTCCATGTCGTCGTTTTCTGGATCTGGATGACCTCCAGCTCGGTCTCCGGTACCTTTTCGCCGAACGGGCGCATGTAGTCGTTCAGGTAGTCCGCCAGCTCCTTGCGGTGGATCGTAAAGACGTCGTGGCCCCACTTTCCGTAGGCGGCGACGCCCTCGCCGGGCACCCGGATCACGGTGACTTTGTCGAGCGACAGCTTCCTGGCCTCCATCGCCAGCGACAGGATCTCGCTGATGTCGAGGTTGGTCTCAAGATGCGGGTAGATGGCTTTCGCGAGGCTCGCGAGATCCATCGTCGAGGTCTCGAGCATGCGCTTCATCAGCGCGCCCATAAAGTAGCGCTGCACATTCTGGCGCTCGAGGTCGGCCATGTTGTAGCCGCGGTACCGCACGAACTTATCGGCCATGACGCCGTCGAGGGTGTAGCTGCCCTGCTCAAAGACGATGCCATCCCCCATGTCGATCTTGTGGTCGAGGGTGATCTCGATGCCGCCGAGAATGTCGACGGCCTGCCGGAAGCCCTCCATCGTGATCACGATATACTTGTCGATCGGCAGTTTGAACTGGGTGTTGATGGTCTCGGCCAGCCGCCGGATGCCGGGCTTGTCGTTCTCGCCGCGGTATCCGTAATAGTACAATGCGTTGATCTTGCCGCCGTCGACCAGCTCCTCGCCGATGTAGGTGTCGCGCGGGATCTGTAACAGCGTCGCGGTGCCGTCCTTTTTGTTGAAGTTCACGACCATGATGACGTCGGTCAGCCACGGGTCCTCGGGGCGCGACTCGTCGTGGTCGACGCCGCAGATCAGAATGTTTATCGTGTCTTTCTGTAAGTAATCCGGCGTATTCCACGCGTCGTCGATCTGATCCGCCTGACCCAGATTGATATTCAGCAGCACCGCCACCAGCGCGACGACCAATGCCAAAATGACCAGACTGACGATCAGCCGCGCTTTGCGGTTCTTCTGCGGTTTTTGTTTTTCGGTTCCCGTGGTCTCCACGGTCCCTGCGATCTGTTCGGTTTTCTTTTTCTTTGCCATTACCTGCTCCCTTGTTTCGTACAAAGATCGTTAAATGCGCGGATCGTGTTGAGATCGATCAGGCGCTGTTGTTTGCACAGATGGATGATGCCGTTGCGCAGCGCCGCGATGCAGGCCGCGTTGAGATCGGTCTTTGCAATGTCCCGCACCTCCTCGACGCCGCGAAAATCGCGGTCCTCCGAGATGTAGTCGGCCAGAAAGACCACCTTCTCGAGCAGCGACATGCCGGCGCGCCCGGCGGTGTGGTAGGATACGGCGGCGGCGATCTCGTCGTCGAGACAAAGCTCGTCCCGCACATACATCCCGCCCGCATAGGAATGCCACAGCGCGGGGATGTCCCTTATTTGCGTGACATCAATTATATCAGAGCCCTCGAGTCTTTGCAATAAAAGCGCCTTGGGCTGCTCTTTCAGAATGTCGTGGAGCCAAGCCGCAAGCGCCGCGCGGGCGGGGTCCGCGCCGAAGCGCTCAGCCAACATTTCGGCGGCCGCCACCACGCATTCGGTGTGGTGATACCGCTCGTCCGACTGCATGCCGCGCGCGAGTTTTTTGGCGTCCTCGACAGTGAACGCGTCCGCCGCTCCGGGTGCTCTACTCATATAGTTTCCTTTTTTCGGCGTACTGTTGCACAAACGCGCTGATGCCGTCCGTCTTTTTTTTGCTGCGCAGCGCGTCGCGCACCTCCGTCGAGCTGACGACGACGGGCTCGTTGGTCAGCAGCAACACCTTGCCGCGCAGCTGCCGGATCTTATGCGCGCACTGCTCGAGGTCGATGTCGTGCACCGCGCGGCGCGCGGCGACCAGCGTGACCATCGACACCAGCCTGCGGTACAGATGCCAGTGCTCGAAGTACTCCAACATATCGCTGCCGACCAGTAAAAACAGCTCGGCCTGCGGGTAATTTTTGTGCAGCCGCTTGACGGTTTTGATCGTGTAGCTCTTTCGCCGCCGCCCGCTGTTCTCCATGCCGCTGATACGGATGTTGCCGCCGCAGTCCTTGAACGTGCGACTCATGTAGGCGCGGTCGGCGAACGGCACGCGAGCGTTATCCTTGTGCGGCGACACCTCGGACGGGATAACGAGCGTCAGGTCAGGTTTTATCGCTTCTATTGCGCTGCACAGCAGCCGTTCGTGCCCGAGATGCGGCGGATTAAACGCGCCGCCGAACATTAACAGTCGCCGGATCATCGCACACCGTATTGATTGATTTCTTTGTTGTATTTATAGAGAACCAGTTTTCCGCCGATCACCTGAACCACCTCGGCTTTCAGCGCGGATGCCAGGAGGTCCGCGGCCTCCCGCGCCGTCGTCATGCTGCTTTTCTGCACATTGATTTTAATCAATTCACGGGCTTTCAGCGCCTCGCCGACGCCCTTAATCAGCGCGGCGTCGATGTCCTCCTTGCCGATCTGGTAGACGACGGGCAGTCCGTTGGCTTCGCTGCGCAATGTCGCGCGTTCTTTACTGGTCATAACGTACTCCTGTATCGTTTTATCCCGCGCAGTTT
>JAVBVJ010000018.1:0-7390 GCA_031554355.1 Oscillospiraceae bacterium | reverse complement strand
ATCCGCAGATCGCGAGGACCGCGAAGACCGGAATAAAGTTAAACAGATATCGGGATCGCGCCTCCCAGATGTTCTGGAACAGGAACAGCCCGAAGATGCTGACGGCGTAGGGCAGCAGCGCCCTGCCGTAGGATTTATTTTTGAAAATCAGCACGCCCGAGATCAGGAAGCCGGTGTAGAGCGCGAGCTGCAGGAACTGGCAGAAGTAGGCGTAGTAGACATGCCGCTCGCCGTCGTAAATCACATACGGGTCGAGTGAGGACGACCGCACGCGGTCGCGCATGATTTTTACGTGGGAGTAGTAGTCGCCGTCGGCCCAGACAAACGCGGTCTTCTCGGCCTGATGCGCCAGCAGACCGCCAAGCCCGTAATCGGCGATGCGCTGCTCGATCTCATCCATCACCATCGCGTCCCGCTGCTCCGGCGGGAAGCTGAGCGTCATCTTGTAGTCGGGGTCGTAGTAGTTGCCGTTGCCGTGCAGCCCCATCATAATCCAGTGGGTCCACGGAATGCGGACGTCCTCCGAGTCTTTGGGCAGCAGCGCGCTGTTTTTAATAGCGGCGTTGAGCGGCAGATAGACCGCCGAAAAGAACACCAGCGCAGCGCCGATGATGACGGCGGATTTCTTGAGTTTCAGCGTCAGCAATGCGTCGAGAACAACGGCGATCAGCACGATGACGACCGAAACTTTCAGCAAGGTGCCGACTGCGGCGGATAGAACACAAAAAGCGATCTGAATCCACGCTTTCCGTTTCTTTTGCTGCGCAAAGTTCTCCTTGGCGCACTGCCACAGATGCAGCGAGAGAATCGGGTATAGGATGGTTAATGTGTCGGTGTAATAGATCGAGATGTAGGCGAGCAGCGGCAGCGTCAGCATCAGCGCGACCATCGCGACGACGGCGGCGGTCTTGGTGCCGGTGATTTTTCGCACCGCGAGGTAGCTGACCAGAATGGCGGCGTCGATCATCACGATGTTCGCGATCACGCCGACCGTGGTGAAGTTGTAGTAGCCGAGCGCCGCCGAGAACTTAAACAACCCGATCAACAGGAACAGCAGCGGTGTGTTGTTGGAAAAAGAGATAAAATAATCGTTCGGCGGGAGTTTGTAGAGCGTGTACTCCATGGCGGCGCGCGCCACCACGCCGAAATCCCATGCCTGCTCGAAGTTGGTCCGAAACTCGGTCGCGATCAGGATCTGGAGTAGGATGTAGAAGAGAAAAACGAAGGCGATCAGCGAGATCTCGGTTCGGACGGGATTCTTCGGCGCGAGCTGCTTGCCGAGCGAGAACAGAAAGAAATAGACGCCGATCAGAAACAACGCACCTAGCAGAACGACAAAGGGCTGCAGTGCGATGTAATCCTTGCCGACGAAAAGGATCAGATAGGCGATCCACAGAAACGTGGCCAGAAACAGCGAGGCAAAAACCCGGCTCAATACGCGCTGAAATGCATTCATAGCGGTTCTCCCGAATAAGAATAAACGAAAACCCGTAAAATGGTGATCATTTTACGGGTTTTGTGGCGGAAAGGGAGGGATTCGAACCCTCGGTGGGTGTTAGCCCACACACGATTTCCAATCGTGCGCCTTAGACCAGCTCAGCCACCTTTCCGTGTTTTGCTGCCCAATCTATGATAAAGGATTGGGTGGGGGAATGTCAATCTTTTCAATATAAAAAATTAGAACGAACCTGCCGTCTTCGCATAAGATGTCGTATAAGGCATTTGTATGCGGAAATGAGGTTATTATGACGGATATTACGCCCATTATACAGGCGGTTTTGGCGCTCATCGCGGCGCTCATCACGGTTTATGTCATCCCGGTGCTGAAAGCCAAGATGTCGGACGCGCAGTGGAACAAGATGATGGCGTTTGTGACGCACGGCGTTCAGGCGGCGGAACAGCTCTACCAGAGCGGACAGGGTCAGCAGAAAAAGATGTATGTCATGGATTACTTGGAGAGCAAAGGGCTGTCGGTCGACGACGCGGTGATCGAGAGCACGGTGCGGACGCTGTGCGGAAAATCCGAAAATACTTCGAGCGAGTTTTACGAGGTGTAACATGGTACAGTATCCGATGCAGCGAATCGGGGTAACCGCCTCGTTCGACATGTACAATCCGTTCTCCGCGACGCCGTCCATGCACTACGCGATCGACATCTCGCGGACGCAGCCCAAGACGTTCGATGTGTATGCGGCGCACGACGGCAAGGTCATTCTGTCGCTGTTCGACAGCGGCGGCGGCAACATGATCGGCCTGCAGGGCGCCTACAACGACCAGCTCGATATCATCACGCGGTACGCGCATCTCTCGGTGCGCTCCGTCGCGAAGGGCGAGAGCGTCGTGCGCGGCGTCAAAATCGGGGTGCAGGGCGCGACGGGATCCCAGATCACGGCGCAGCATCTGCACTTTGAGACGTGGTTGGTGCCGAAAGGGTACAGCTACAACTTCAACGACCGGCCGAAATACGCCGTCGATCCGCTCGGCATCTGCAAATTGCTGGAGGGCCAGCAGTTCGTGCAGGACGCGGACACCTTTAACTACGCAGCATTCAAGTCACCCGACCCGGCCATCAGCACAGTCTCGCTGACGAATGGAAAGGTCACGGTGATCGGCAGCGTCCCGATGTACATCTTCCCAGACGACACCTGTTCGCCGATCGTGTCGGGCTACAACCGCAGCAAGAAGTACATTCTGGATTTCTTCTCCCAGAACAGCTACACGGCGACCAAGTCCTACACGACGTCGGCGGGCGCGCAGTGGGCGAACATCTCGACCGCCTACGGGCCGCTTTGGCTGCCCATTATCAAGGATAAGAGCATCCTGACCAGCGACAACCCGACGCCGCCGAACCCCGAGTGCGAGAAAGCGCTCAGCGACTGCAACAGCAAAGTCCGGACGCTGGAACAGCAGATTCTGCACTATCAGGAGACGATCGACGCGCTGAAGAAGATTGTGTGTAATCCGTAAACGGAACCGGCGCGACAGACGAGCGGCGCGCGCGAAAGATACGCGCGCCTGCTTCTTTTTGATCACAGTGTCGGCAAAAGCAGCAAAGTCACCATAAACTGAGTGGAATATGTGGCTATTTCGTGAGATCACAGCTTGTTAATTGTGCAGAAATACTATATAATATTAAAAAATTAATAAGGAATAACGGACATGAAAAGAGATGAAATCGCCAGACTGTACAAAAGCTTTCCGAAAGACGGACAGGCTGTTGTTGTCGCGGGGTGGGTTCGGACCGCGCGCGAGAGCAAGAGCATCGGCTTTTTGGAACTCAACGACGGCAGCTTCTTCAAGGGTGTTCAGGTCGTCATTGAGGTCGAGAAGTTTTCGAACTTCAAAGAGCTGGCGAATCTCAACGTCGGCAGCGCGGTGGTCGTGTCCGGGAAAGTCGTCCTGACGCCCGACGCCAAGCAACCTTTCGAGATCAACGCCGACAGCATCGAGCTGGAGGGAACGAGCGATCCCGAGTTTCCGCTGCAGAAAAAGCGCCACTCGCTGGAGTACCTGCGCACAATTCCGCATCTGCGCGCGCGCTCCAACACGTTCAGCGCGGCGTTCCGCGTCCGCAGCGAGGCGGCGTTTGCGCTGCACAAGTTTTTCAACGACAACGGTTTCGTCTATGTACACACACCGATCATCACCGGCAGCGACTGTGAGGGCGCGGGCTCGATGTTCCGTGTGACGACGCTCGATCCGGTCCGCCCGAAGCTGACGGACGACGGCGCAATCGACTACACCGAGGATTTCTTCGGCCGCGAGACCAACCTGACCGTCTCGGGGCAGCTCGAGGGTGAGACGATGGCGCAGGCCTTCGGCAAGATCTACACGTTCGGCCCGACATTCCGCGCCGAGCGCTCCAACACCGCCCGCCACGCCGCGGAGTTCTGGATGATGGAGCCCGAGATGGCGTTCAGCGATCTCGCGGACTACATGGACACCGCCGAGGCGATGATGAAGTACGTCATCCGCTACCTGATGGACAAATGCGCGGACGAACTGGCGTTCTTCAACAGCTTTGTCGACACAGGGTTGCTGGAGCGGCTGACGAAACTGGTGGAGGCCGACTTTATTCGTCTGCCCTACACACAAGCGGTCGAGATCCTCGAAAAACACAACGACGAGTTCGAGTACAAGGTCTCGTGGGGCTGCGATCTGCAGACCGAGCACGAGCGGTACCTGACCGAGAAGATCTATAACGGCCCGGTGTTCGTCACCGATTACCCGAAGGAGATCAAATCATTCTATATGCGGCTCAACGACGACGGCAAGACCGTTGCGGCAGCGGATATGCTGGTGCCCGGTGTCGGCGAACTGATCGGTGGAAGCCAGCGCGAGGAGCGTTTCGACGTGTTGGTGGAGCGCATCGAGGAATTCGGCCTGAATCGCGCGGACTACGAGTACTATCTGGATCTGCGCCGGTACGGCACGACGAAACACGCCGGGTTCGGTCTCGGTTTCGAGCGATTGCTGATGTATGTGACCGGCATCTCGAATATCCGGGATGTTCAGCTTTTCCCGCGTGCATTCGGCAGTTTCTAGACATATAATAGCGGTATAATTTTTGCGGAGGCAAATTATGGGGAAACAGTATTCGACCTTGTCACAGGATCAAATCCGGGAACAGCTGGACATTCTATGGGGGGAGTACAACAGCTTTAAGGAGATGGGCTTAAAGCTGGACATGTCGCGCGGAAAGCCCTGTCCGGAGCAGCTGGATCTGACGAACGGACTGTACGATACCCTGAAAGACGGCTATTTCAGCGAGGCGGGGACCGATACCCGCAACTACGGTGAACTGACCGGCATCATCGAGATGAAGCGCATTTTTGCGTCGATGCTGAATGTGAAACCGGAGAACGTGATCTGCACCGGTTCCTCCAGCCTCAACGCGATGTACGACACCGTCTCCCGCGCCATGACGCACGGGGTCGCGCGCTCGGAGCGGCCGTGGGGCGCCTGCGAGAACGTCAAATTCCTGTGCCCCGTACCGGGCTACGACCGCCATTTCACGGTCACGAAACACTTTGGCATCGAGATGATCAACGTCCCGATGACCGAGTACGGCCCCGTGATGGACGTTGTCGAGGAACTGGTGAAAAACGACGACACGATCAAGGGGATGTGGTGCGTGCCGTGCTACGCCAACCCGAACGGCGCGATCTACTCCAGCGAGGTCATCGCGCGGCTGGCGCAGATGAAGTGCGCGGCGCCCGACTTCACAATTCTCTGGGACAACGCGTACGGCGTGCACCACCTGTACAGCGAGGTGCCCGAGATGATCAGCATTCTGGACGAGTGCGAGAAGGCCGGAAACGGCGAGCGCGTCATCCTGTTTACCTCGACCAGCAAAGTCACTTTCAGCGGCGCGGGGGTCTCCTGTGTCGCGGGCAGTGAAGAGACGCTGAACGCTATGAAGAAATCGATGACCGCGCAGATTATCAGCCACAACAAGGTCGATATGCTGGTGCACGCCAGATTTCTGAAAGACGCGGAGGGCGTCGCGAAACACATGGAAAAACACGCCGATATTCTGCGGCCAAAGTTTGCAATCGTGCAGTCGATCTTCAGCGAAAATCTGGATGAGCTCGGCATCGCGTCCTGGACCAAGCCGCTGGGCGGGTATTTCGTCAACCTCGTGACCCCGAAAAACACCGCCGCCCGCATCGTGGCGCTGTGCAAGGACGCCAATGTCGTGCTGACGCCGGCCGGCGCAGCGTTTCCGTACGGCAAGGATCCCGACGACAACAATATCCGCATCGCGCCGACATTCCCCTCCGAGGAGGAGCTGGCGCAGGCGGCACAGCTGCTGTGCGTCTGCGTTCGCATTGCTGCATTGGAACAACGCGTCGAGAATTGACTTTATTCTTTATATAAAATATAATTTATAGGTTGCAACAATGTAAATCGGAGGATTCGCAAATGACGTTCAAAAAACTGGCGGCCTACCTGATAGCGCTGGTAGCCATCGCAGTTTTTGTAATCAGTATTTTTGGCATAGTCAAGAAATACGGGGATATCACGACGAACTACGTCAACCCCGCGGTCGAGATGAACACCGACGTCGATTTCGGCTACGCGACATCGATGATTCTGGCGGCGCCGGAGGGGACGGAGTGGACCGTCGACCAGCTCCGGAAGGCGCAGCAGATCGTCTGCAAACGCATCGAGACGATGGGTTTTGTCGACTACAACACCTGGTGCGATTTCGAGCAGCGCCAGATACTGTTCGAGTTCGCAAACAACGCGCACACCTACAACAACCTGAACTGGATTGTCACCAACATCGGGTCACAGGGCGTCGTCTACGCGCAGCACGGTTCCGCGGACGCGACGGATTCGAGCCAGTGGATCTTCGACAACTCCCAGATCCGCAAATTCCGGATCTCCTACGACCAGAGCACATACCAGTACAACATAGAGGTATTCCTCAACAGTGAGGGCAAGGCAAAGCTGAAAGAGCAGACGACCGCGCTGCTCGCGGAGGCGACCGAGGGCGTCAAAGTCTACCTGTCGCTCTGGACGGGCGGGGAGTCGATCGGCACCGTGGAGGTCAACAAGGCGATCAAAAACGGCGTCATCACGTTTGCCGCCAGCTACCAGTTGCAGACGCAGATCAACAACGCCAGCATCTACATGAGCGCCGCGCCGCTGGAGGCGGATTTGGAGCTGTCCTCGCTCAGCTTGGACACCGCGCTGTTCGGGGAGACCGCGATCCGGAACATCGCGCTGGGCCTTGCGTGCGGTATCGCCGCAGCTATTATTTATCTGATATTCCGGTTCGGGTTCAGCGGACTGTCCGCCGGCATTATGGCGATCGGCACCATCGGGACAACGATGTTTTTCCTGACAGGGTTCATGTCCACCCGCTATATGATGATCACGGTTTCGGTACTCGCGGCGTTCATTCTGTCGGTCCTGATCGTGCTGGAATGCGCGGTGCGGGACGGCAACGCGCTGAAACAGAAGCTTAAAAACCATTCGGTGGAGCGCAGCATAAAAGAGGCCTACAAAGCGACGTTCCCGAAATCGGCCATTATCGTTGCTTCGGCCGCGGCGCTGGCACTGGTCATGACACTGTGCGGAAAGAACGACGCGATCTGCAACCTGCTCTACCGCGTCGGCATGCAGTCGACCATGATCCACGCGATCGGCAGTTTCGGAACGGTGCTGTTTATCGGCGTTGTGGCCGGTTTCGTGTGGAATATCCTGCTCAACCGTCTGGTCGTCAAATCGTTCGCTTTATCCATCCAAAAGCCTGCTCTGTTCGGAGGTACCCACCATGAAGAGTAATTCTGAGAAGAAGTCGGTCAAATTGGGCTATCTCTGGATCTACATCGTGTTGATTGTCGCGGCGTTCGCCGTCTACTTTATGATCGGCCTTGCA
>JAVBVJ010000131.1:0-7387 GCA_031554355.1 Oscillospiraceae bacterium | reverse complement strand
TCGGTCTTGTCGTCGTTGCGGATAACGATGCGGTCGGCCTGAACGCGCGAGACGACACCATCCTTTTTGGCCAGCACCACGACGCCGGAGTCGATCGCGGCCTTGTACTCCATACCGGTACCGACGATCGGCGCCTCGGGCATGAGCAGCGGCACCGCCTGGCGCTGCATGTTGGAGCCCATCAGCGCGCGGTTCGCGTCGTCGTTCTCGAGGAACGGGATCATGGCTGTCGCGACCGAGACCACCATCTTGGGCGAGACGTCCATGTAATCGGCCAGCTCGGCCTCCACCTCGATGATCTCGTCGCGGTGGCGCGCATTGACGCGCTTGCGGGCGAAGCCGCCTTTCTCGTCGAGCGGCTCGTTGGCCTGAGCGACGATGTACTCGTCCTCGAGGTCGGCGGTCATGTAGAACACCTCGTCGGAGACGGTGTGTGTTTTCTTGTCGACGCGGCGGTAGGGCGCCTCGATAAAGCCGTACTCGTTGATGCGCGCGAACGTCGCGAGATACGAGATCAGGCCGATGTTCGGGCCTTCCGGCGTCTCGATGGGGCACATGCGGCCGTAGTGACTGTAGTGGACGTCGCGGACCTCGAACCCTGCGCGGTCGCGCGAGAGGCCGCCGGGACCCAGCGCCGACAGGCGGCGTTTGTGGGTCAGCTCGGCCAGCGGGTTGGTCTGGTCCATGAACTGGGACAGCGGCGACGAGCCGAAAAATTCTTTGATAGCGGCGACGACCGGCCGTATGTTGATCAGCGTCTGCGGCGTGATGCTCTCGACGTCCTGCGCCTGCAATGTCATGCGCTCGCGGATATTGCGGTCCATGCGGGCAAAGCCGATGCGGAACTGGTTCTGAAGCAGTTCGCCGACCGAGCGGATGCGGCGGTTGCCGAGATGGTCGATGTCGTCGGTCGTGCCGATCTCGTAATCGAGGCCGCACAGATAGTTGATGGACGCCATGATGTCGTCGATCACGACGTGTTTGGGCACCAGTTCCTCGAAACGGGCGGCGAACTGGGCCTTGATCTCATCGTCGGTTTGCGCCGATTCCAGAATCTCGCGCAGCACCGAGAAGCGAACCTTGCCGTTGATGCTGTACTCCTCGGCGTCGAAGTTGACGAAGTTCGCCACGTCGACCATGCCGTTGGAGATCACCTTCACTTCGGTTTCCCCAGCCTGAATGTAGACGAGCGACACGCCGGAAGCGGCGATGTTGTCGGCGATCTCGCGGGTCAGCAGGTCGCCCGCCGAAGCCAGCAGCTCGCCGGTCATGGGCGCGACAATGTCCCGCGCCGTCTTTTTTCCGTAGATGCGCGGTACCAGTGAAAGTTTTTTGTTGTACTTGTAGCGGCCGAACCGGGACAGGTCGTACCGGCGCGGATCGAAGAACAGATTGTTGATGTGCGTGCGCGCGCCGTCGACGGTCGGCAGCTCGCCCGGGCGCAGTTTCCGGTAGGTCTCGAGCAGGCCCTCCTCCTGGTTGGAGGTGGAGTCTTTCTGCAGGGTCGCAAGGATGCGGGGGTCCTCACCAAAGAAATCGAGGATCTCGGCGTTGGTGCCGAGCCCCAGCGCGCGCAGGAACACCGTGATCGGCATCTTGCGGTTCTTGTCGATGCGGACGTAGAAGATGTCGTTGGTGTCGGTCTCGTACTCGAGCCAGGCGCCGCGGTTCGGGATGACGGTCGACGCGTACAGGCGCTTGCCGCTCTTGTCGCGGGAATCGCCGAAATAGATGCCCGGCGACCGCACGAGCTGGGAGATGATGACGCGCTCGGCGCCGTTGATGACGAAGGTTCCGCTGTCGGTCATCAGCGGGAAATCGCCCATGAAGATCTCCTGCTCCTTGATCTCTCCCGTCTCTTTGTTTAACAGGCGCGCGGTGACGCGCAGCGGCGCATTGTAGGTCGCGTCGCGCTCCTTGCACTCCTCGACGGAGTATTTCGGGGTGTCCTCAATGCGGTAGTCGACGAAATCCAAGACCAGATTGCCGGTATAGTCTTCGATGGTCGAGATGTCACGAAATACTTCTTTCAATCCCTCGGTCAGGAACCAACGGTAGGAAATCTTCTGGACTTCAATCAAGTTCGGCATGTCTAGAACTTCGTTGATTTGAGAAAAACTCATTCGTTCGGTTCTGCCCAGCATCTCGGGATGTACTTTCACCATATTCGCTGCTCTCTCCTATTTAAACATCAGTATTCTTACTACTATAAGCGACTTAACTTTTAGACAAAAATATCCGGCGAAAAACTGAGTTTTTTGTCGGTTTTTCGCAATTTTTCTTGGTTTTTTCAGTAAATATAGGCATATTTGGCCATTATAGGCTAATTATAGATTTTAGCTTATTCAATTTTTTTTGTCAAGTCTTCTTTTATACCTTTTTGAACAAAAGCACGAGCGCTCGCGCGCCCGTGTCTGTTTTTATGGTTTTTGGTTCAGCTGTCGGACAGCAGTTTTTCGAACGTCACATCGGACAGCTTTTTCGTGATGGTGCTCGAGATGTCGGCGTAGATGTGGCGGAACGCGCACGCCGCTGTGTCGTTCATGCTGCAGTCATGGCCGTCGCGCAGACACCGGTTGATCACATAGGGGCCGTCGACCGTCTCGATAACATCGCACAGCGTGATGTCCTGGGGCGGGCGCGCCAGCTCGTAGCCGCCGCTCTGACCTTTGTAGGATTTCAGGATGCCGCTGCCGACCAGCTTGCCCAGGATCTTGAGCGAGAACCGGAGCGAGACCCCCATCTTTTCGGAGATGGTGCGGGCGTCGCAGCGCGTACCGCTCTCGGCGATACAGTATACAATGCGAACCGCGTAATCCGCTTCCTGCGTCATGTGCATAGTGTGCGCTCCTGTTAGTTACTAGTAAATAGTGACTGGTGATTAGTATTGGTACTGCCGCGCACAGCGCGGCAGATTGAATTACGGGCAAAGAGCATTCATTCGCCGGTTTCGTTTTGGTGCTGCTCGCTTCGCGGCAGATTGTATTAAGGGCGTAGGGCGAGGGCAGACAAGAATAGGTTGCCGTGCGGGTGCATCGGTTAGTCCAAAAAGTCCTTCAGGCGTTTGCTGCGGGACGGGTGGCGCAGTTTGCGCAGCGCTTTCGCCTCGATCTGGCGGATACGTTCGCGGGTGACATTGAACTCCTTGCCGACCTCCTCGAGCGTGCGCGGGCGGCCGTCCTCGAGGCCGAAGCGAAGCCGCAATACCTTGGATTCGCGGGTCGTCAGCGTGCCCAGCACGTCGCCGAGCTGCTCACGCAGCAGCGTGTGGTAAGCCGCCTCGGCGGGAACGAGCGCATCCTCGTCGGGGATAAAGTCGCCCAGATGGCTGTCCTCCTCCTCGCCGATCGGGGTCTCGAGCGAGACCGGTTCCTGCGCCACGCGCATGATCTCGCGCACCTTCTCGACCGTGACGCCCATCTCTTCGGCGATCTCCTCGGCGGTCGGCTCGTGGCCGTTCGCGTGCAATAGCTGTGAGCTGATCTTCTTCACTTTATTGATAGTCTCGACCATATGTACCGGAATGCGGATCGTGCGCGCCTGGTCGGCGATGGCGCGGGTGATCGCCTGCCGGATCCACCACGTCGCGTAGGTCGAGAACTTGAAGCCCTTGGTGTAGTCGAATTTTTCGACCGCTTTGATCAGGCCGAGGTTGCCCTCCTGAATCAGGTCGAGGAACTGCATTCCGCGGCCGACGTAGCGTTTCGCGATGCTGACCACGAGCCGCAGGTTCGCTTCGGACAGCCGTTTCCGCGCCTGCACGTCGCCCTGCTCCATGCGCACGGCAAGCTCGATCTCCTCGTCGGGGGTTAGCAGCGGCACGCGGCCGATCTCCTTCAGGTAGACCTTGACGGGGTCGTCGATGCCCTCGACCACCGTCGCCTCGATCGCGTCGACGTCCTTGCTGACGACGGTGCTGATGTCGGCGTCGGTCAGGTCCTCGACGATCTCGATGCTGTGGCCTTCGAGCGTGTCGTACAGTTTATCGACCTGCTCGACGTCGAAATCCATCTCCTCGAGCACGTCGTTGATTTCACGGGTCGTCAGCTTTCCTTTGCGTTTGCCCGACTCGATTAATTCTTTAATCAATGCGGTTTTCTTGCTGCTTTCCATCTACTTCGGTTCCTCCGTCTTCTTTTTGCTGCGTTCCAGTTGCCGCATTAATTCCGCTTCGTCGGTCTGCCGGATGGTCTCTGCGTTCGGTTCCACATGCGGTTTGATGATTTTGTCGGTCAGATATTCGATATCTTTTTCGGAAAAATTGATGGCGCTGTTCTCGGCCAGAATCCCGGCCAACAGGGAGATCTCTTTCGGCTGCAATGTACCGGACAGCGACCCGAGCCCCGAGAAGCGCTCGCTTTGGATCAGGTCGACGAGCCCGGTGTAGATCGCGGCGGCCTCGTTCGAGATGAAGTAATCGGGCTCGAGCCGGCTTCGGATCTCGTCGCAGAAATCGGGGTTCGCGAACAGCAGCGCGATCAGTTTCCGCTCCGCCGCCGCGGCGCCGAGCCGGGACGAATCGAGCCGCACACCACCGACCTGACCGGAGTTGTTGCGCACAAAGCTGCGGTCGGCGTCCTTGCGGCTGCGATTGAAGTTGCGCTTGCGGTTCTGCTCGATCTGGGTCAGCATCGCGCTCTTCGTGACGCCCGCGAGGGTGGCGACGCGTCCGGCGTACAGGTCCCGCTCGGTCGGTGTTCCGTTCCCCGCCAGGATGTCGGCGCAGCTGTTCAGATATTTGATGCGCCCCGCGTCGGTCTCGAGGTCATTCTCCCGCCGCACCTGTTCAAGCATGAACTCGATCGAGTTGCCGGAACCCTCCACCAGTTCGCCGAAAGCGGCGGCACCGTTGTTTTTGATGAACTCGTCGGGATCCTTCGCGCCCGGCATGCTGATGACCCGCACGAGCAGATTGCTGCTTTTAAAGGTCTCGATGGCGCGCTGGATCGCGCGCTGCCCCGCCGTGTCGCCGTCGTAGGCCAGCACCACCTCGTCGGCGTACCGCGCGATCATGCGGGCGTGCTCGTCGGTCAGCGCCGTCCCGAGCGCCGCCACGGCGTTGTCGTAGCCTGCAGCGTGGATCGCGATGACGTCCATCTGCCCCTCGGCGACAATGATGCGCCGCGTCGTGGTGTTCTTCGCGATGTTCAGCGCGTAGAGCGCGCGGCTTTTCTTGAAGATCGCGGTGTCTCGGGTGTTGATGTATTTGCGCGGGTCGTCGCCCAGTGTGCGCCCCGAAAACGCGATGACGTTGCCGCGGACGTCGATGAGCGGAAAGAGTACGCGGTTGCGGAAGAAGTCGGACTGGCTTGTCCCACTCTGGTTCGTGGTGACGAGCCCCGCGTCGAGCAACTCGTTGATGCGGAAACCCTTGGACAGCAGATGGTTTTTCAGCGCGTCCCAGCCCTCGGGCGCATAGCCCAGCCCGAAGCGCTTGATGACGCCGTCGCTCAATCCCCTGCCGCGCAGATATTTTCGCGCCGCCCGCCCGCCGTCGCTGTTGAGCTGATCGAAAAAGAAGCGGGCCGCGGCCTTGTTGGCTTCGTAGAGACGTTTTCGCAGTGCCGCAGCGTCGCTCTCGCTGTCGTCGGGCATCGCCATGCCCGCGCGCTGCGCCAGCATGCGGACGGCCTCGATGTAGTCGAGGTTCTCGCGCTGCATCACGAACGTGATGACGTCGCCGCCGGTGCCGCAGCCGAAACAGTAGAAGCTCTGGCTGTCGGGGTAGACCGTAAAGCTCGGGGTCTTCTCGTTGTGGAACGGACAGAGCGCCGAGTGGATGCGTCCGTGACGCTTCAGCGAAACATAGTTGCCGATCAGTTCCGTGATTTCGTTGCGGTCATGCAGTTGTGCGATAAAATCCTGCGGAATCGGCATACGGCGTCCTTTCTACTCCACGGGGTATCCCCAGGCCTTGGGAATAAAATAGAGTTCATAACAGTGGAGCGCGAACGGGTCGGTCATCCCCGAGATGTAGTCGGTGACAGCACGGTCGCTGCCCTCCTGTTCGGCGATCGCCCGATAGAACTCGGGCATCGCGTCGGCGTGGCCGTTGTAATACTCGTACAGCGCCGCGATGACGCCGTCGACCTTGTACTCCTCGGCTTTGGCCGCGCCCTCGGAGTCGAGGTAGACGCGGTCGAACATAAAGCGGTAGAGCTCCTGATACGCTTCGTCGATGTCGGGCGCGATGTGGAACTGTCCGTCGAACCCCGTGACCAGCGCCTTGATCAGCGTCGTGATGCGCGCGGATTTGCCTCCGCCCAGCACCTGCCGCACATGGGGCGGCAGATCGGTCTCGGCGAGCACCCCCGCTGCGATCGCGTCCTCGATGTCGTGGTTCAGAAAGGCGATGCGGTCGGCGTGCCGGACGGCGCATCCCTCGGGCGTCTCGGCCCACGGGCCCTTGGTGTGGTTGTAGATGCCGTCGAGCGTCTCGTATGTAAGGTTCAGACCCTTGCGGTCCTTCTCGAGTTTTTCGACGACGCGGATACTCTGCTCGTAGTGGTGGAAGCCCGCAGGATTCAGGCGGTTGAGCGCCTTTTCGCCGGCATGGCCGAACGGCGTGTGCCCCAGATCGTGTCCCAGCGCGATCGCCTCGGTCAGATCCTCGTTGAGGCGCAGCGCCCGCGCGATGGTGCGCGCGATCTGCGAGACCTCGAGCGTGTGGGTCAGGCGTGTCCGGAAATGGTCGCCCTCGGGGGACAGAAAGACCTGCGTCTTCTGTTTGAGGCGCCGGAAGCTTTTGCTGTGGATGATGCGGTCGCGGTCGCGGCAAAAATCGGTGCGCAGCTCACACGCGGGTTCGGGTTGTTTGCGCCCGCGGCTGTGGACCGACAACGTCGCGAACGGGCTTAAGAAGTCCTGTTCCAGCTGCTGGGTGATCTCCCTCGGCGTCATACGACCCCTCCCCTCTAAAGTATTATACGACTACAAAGCCGAAAACCCTTTAATTGTTTTGCGGAACATCGACGCAGGCGTATTTGTCGTAGAGATGTTCGGGTTTCGGGCCGCCCCGCGTCAGCGCGGCAAGCGCCTCGTCGAGCTGCGGCGCCCGCTCGGCGAGCAGCGCGATCTCGAGCGAGACGCCGGTATCGAAGCGCTTCGCCAGCACTTTGGCCTCGAGCCGTTCCAGTAATTTTTGAAGCTCGTCGAAATGCGCGTACTCACAGCGCAGCGCGTATACACCGCACAGCGCCATGGTCGCGACGCCGGCGTCCTGTACCGCGCCGTTCGCGGTCTCGCCGTAGGCGTGCACCAGCCCGCCGGTCCCGAGCAGGGTGCCGCCGAAATACCGCGTCACCACCAGCACCGCGTCGACCAGGTCGCGGCGGCGCAGCACGTCCAGCACCGGCAGGCCCGCCGTTCCCTGCGGTTCGCCGTCGTC
>JAVBVJ010000073.1:0-9107 GCA_031554355.1 Oscillospiraceae bacterium | reverse complement strand
TTCAGCGGCGCTTTCGGGAAGATCTCCCGCGCCATCTGTGCCTGCGCCAGTTCGAACAGGAAACCGTCCTCGACGTCGGGCGAGATCTCGAACGCGTGGCCCAACCCCTGCTGCTCCTCGCGCAGCCCCGCCTTGAGCGCGAACTGCTCGTTGAGGAACTGGGACGCCAATACGGTGTGCGCCTCCTCGACGGCGTCCGCCGTCGTCAGGTAGTTGTCCTCGCCGGTGTTGATGATGACCCCCGCGAAGCTGTTGATGACGCGCGAGAAATACTGGTCGACGATGGTGCGCTGCATGTTGATGTCGCGGAACAGGATGCCGTACAGCGCGTCGTTGAGCATGACGTCGAGCCGCTCCAGCGCGCCCATCGCGGCGATCTCGGGCATACACAGACCGCTGCAATAATTACACAGGCGGATGTACCGCTTTTGTTCCGCGCCGACCTCGTCGAGTGCCGCGCGCATCAGACGGAAGTTCTCCTGTGTCGCGTAGGTGCCGCCGAAGCCCTCGGTCGTCGCGCCGTACGGCACATAGTCCAGCAGACTCTGCCCCGTCGTGCGGATGACCGCGATGATGTCGGCGCCCTGCTGCGCCGCAGCCCGCGCCTGGGTGATGTCCTCGTAGATGTTGCCCGTCGCGACGATGACATAGAGATACGGGCCGCTCTTGTCGCCGTATTCCCGCAACCGCTCGTTGCGCGCGCGGACGTTGTCGCGGATCCGCGTCACCGTCGCCTCGACTATCGGTTCGAGTGCGTTGCGGATATCCGCGGTGGGCCCGATCGGGACACGGGCGAGATCGAGGTTGCCCACCGAGATCTCCTCGGCGATGCGCTGGGGGCTCATGCCCGTCTCCAGCACGGCGTTGCCGAGATAGAACGCGGCGCCGCCTTTCAGCAGATCCCGCTCGGCGAGATGCTCGACCACCACATTGGGCAGCGGCACCTCGACCGCGTCGACGCCGTCGATACCGAGCAGACGGCAGACCGTCCGCTCCACCGTCACCGTGGTGTGCAGATCGATGAAATATTGGGTCTCGTCGGCGACGTGCCTTGCGCTGGCGCGCGCCTTCTCGACCACCGCGGGGTTCAGGTTCAGCTTACTCTTCATAAAACTCCCTGCTATTCGTTGTGGGACCGTTTTAACCGCGCAAGATCTCTGGGTTCCAGCGAGAGGCGCTCGTCGGTCTGTTCCAGACCGGCGACGCCGATCACTTCCTCTTTCCGTTTGCCGGTGCAGACGTCGCAGCGGCAGGTCTCCTCGTAATGGGTCGGCTCGGTGTAGGTCGTGATGACGCCCTCAAAGTTGCGCAAAATCACTTTCTTCGCGCTCTGTGAGATGACGTAGTTCGGCATGACCGGTGTCTTTCCGCCGCCGCCCGGCGCGTCGACGACATAGGTCGGCACACAGAATCCCGACGTGTGGCCGCGCAGGCCCTCGATGATCTCGATGCCCTTGGCGACCGGCGTGCGGAAATGCTCGAGGCCGAGCGACAGGTCGCACTGGTAGATGTAGTAGGGGCGGACGCGCATCATCACGAGCTTGTGCACCAGTTCGCGCATCACGAAGACGCAGTCGTTGACGCCGGCCAGCAGCACGCTCTGGTTGCCGAGCGGAATCCCGGCGTCGGCCAGCATAGCGCAGGCCTTTGCGGCTTCGGGCGTCACTTCCTTCGGGTGGTTGAAGTGGGTGTTCAGCCAGACGGGGTGGTATTTCTTCATCATGGCGCACAGTTCCGGCGTGATGCGCTGGGGCAGGACGACCGGTGTGCGCGAGCCCAGGCGGACAATCTCGACGTGCGGGATGGCGCGCAGACTGCTGATGATGTACTCGAGCAGCTCGTCGGAGACAAGCAGACAGTCGCCGCCCGACAGCAGGACGTCGCGCACCTCGGGGTGCTGCCGGACGTACTCGATGCAGGCGTCGATCTGGCTTTTGGGCACCAGCGAGTCGGTCTGACCCGCAAAACGGCGGCGCGTGCAGTGCCGGCAGTACATCGAGCACTGGTCGGTGATCAAAAACAGCACGCGGTCGGGGTAGCGGTGCGTCAGGCCGTGCACCGGCGAATCGGTGTCCTCGTGCAGCGGGTCTGCGAGATCGGCGGCCGCGTAGTGCGTCTCGTTCTTGGTCGGGATCGCCTGCTTGCGCACGGGGTCGTGCGGGTCGTTCGGGTCGATCAGCGCGAGGTAGTACGGCGTGATCGCCATGCGCAGTTTGCTGATCGTCTCCTGGACGCCCGCCTCTTCCTCCGGGGTCAGGTTGATGTATTTCTTCAAGTCGTCCAGCGTCTCGATGCGGTTGGCCAGCTGCCATTTCCAGTCATTCCATTGTTCGTCCGGAATATCCTTGAAAATTGTGCGGTTGGAGCTCATGGTCTTCATCTCCTCAGTTTTGAGTTTGGCCTGTCTTTGCGGACGTTATAGTTCGCGGCTTTTAGACGTATTTCTCGTTGAACAGTTCGCGGATCTTCTCGTTCTCGCGCAGCTCCCACAGCGTGATCTCGGCGTGGTCCTTCGTGTAGCCGTTGCCGATGATCATGGTGACATCCTTGCCGATGCCCTCGGCGCCGAGCGCGGCGCGCGTAAAGCTGGTGGCCATCGAGAAGAAGTAGACGATGCCACCGTCGCGGACGGGCAGAATCGCCGCCATCTCGCAGGCCTCGACGTTGACACAGCAGATGCAGATGTCGTACTCCTTGCCGTCGTTCGCGGCAAGTGCCTTCTCGAGCAGCTCGACCGGGCGGTGCGCGTCGGTGACGATGGTTTTGTGGGTGACGCCGAGATCCAGCAATTGTTTCGTCTGTTCCTCGCGGCGCACCATGCAGACGACGTTGCCGGTCGGGCCGACACGCTTCATGGCCTCCCAGCCGCACAGGATACCGGACTTGCCGCCCGCGCCGAGAATCAGCACGCTGTCGCCGGGTTTGACGAGCTTGGCGGTCTGCGCCGGGGCGCCCGCGACGTCGAGGGCGGCGAGCGCCAGCTCCTGCGTCATGTCCTCGGGCAGTTTCGCGTAGATGCCGCTCTCGAACAGCACCGCCTTGGCGGTGACGTCGACGCGGTCGATGTCCATGTGGATTTTATCGATGGATTCGATTTTCAGCGGGGTCAATGACAGCGAGACCAGCGAGGCGATGACATCGCCGACCTTGAGATCGCGGTCCTTCAGGTCCTCGCCGATGTAGGCGACCTTGCCGATGAACATGCCGCCGGAACCCGTCACGGGGTTCTGCATCTTGCCGCGCTCGTTGACGATGGACAGAATCATCTCCTTGATCTTTTCCTCGTCGCGGTTGCACGCCTCCTTGATCTGGGTGAAGGACGCCGAGTCGATGTTCAGCGATATGACGTCACAGATAATCTCGTTGGAGTACTGCGCATTCATATCATTACAGATTTTTTGTGCTGCTTGGGTCAGGACACCTTCGGGTTCGAGAACACGGTGCGTTCCGTACTTGTTTCCTTTTTTTGCCATTTCTGTAGATCCTCCGTTTATTTTTGCTTTAATCCTAGAATTGCTCTCGCCTCGGCGGGTGTCGCGATCTCGCGGCCGAACTCCTTCGCCAGCCGCACCGCTTTCTCGACCAGCTCGCCGTTCGATTTCGCCATGACGCCCTTGCTTAAGTAGACATTGTCCTCGAAGCCGACGCGCACATGCCCACCCATAATGATGGCCATGACCGCCATCGGGAACTCGTAGCGTCCGACGCCGGCCGCCGTCCAGGTGCTGCCGGGCGGGATGCTGCCTGCCATAAAGACCAGATCGCGCGCCTCGCCGGAGATGCCGCCGTTGACGCCCATCACGAAATCGAAGTGCATCGGTGTCTTAATGATCCCTTTCGCGCTCAGGCGGTTGGCCATATCGATCATGCCTTTGTCAAACACCTCGACCTCGGGCTTGATGCCGCGCGCGTTCATCTTCTCAGCGAAATCGATGATCGCGTTCTCGGTGTTGACGAAGATGTCGTCGCCGCCGAAGTTGCAGGTGCCGCAGTCCAGCGTCGCCATCTCGGGGTCGAGCGTGATGGGCTGCAGCCGCTCGTCGTTGCTCATGCCGACCGCGCCGCCCGTCGAGGGCTGGATGATGACGTCGGGGCACACCGCGCGAATCGCGTCGATGCACTGCTTGAAGCGCGCCGCGCTCTGGGTCGGGGTTCCGTCGTCCTCCCGCACATGCAGGTGGATGATCGCCGCGCCCGCGTCGGCCGCGCTCTTGGCCTCCCGCGCGATCTCCAGCGGGGTGTAGGGCACGGCGGGGTTCTGTTCTTTGGTGACCTCGGCGCCGCAGATGCACGCCGTGATAATCAGTTTTTCCATGGTTCCTCCTATTTTCGCTGTTTGTCTTTCGGGACGACACAGGTCCCGGTTGCCCGGCAGACCACAATCGGGTCCGCGAGCAGGTCGCACGCCGAGTCGTTGATGTCGGGACACGGCACGATCACTTTTCTCGCTTCGAACTTCATCTTGCGCGACGAGTTGCCCACCTCGGTGATCTCGCCGACCGCCTCGATATAATCACCCGCGTAAACCGGCGCCAGAAACTCGACCGTATCGTATGCGCGAAACAGCCCTTCGTCGCCGTCGTGCAGGATCAGCAGCTCGGTCGCCACATCCCCGAACAACCCCAGCATGCGTGCGCCGTCCACCAGATTTCCACCGTAGTGGGCGTCGTGCGCACTCATGCGCAGACGGATCATAGATTTCATAACTTGCCCCCTAAATCATTATAAAATAGCTGGACCAAACGTCATTTTGCGATCCTTAAAAAACAATAGAGCTATTGACACGCGAAAAAAATTCCGCATCTCAATAGCTCGTTATGACCAGCATAACAGTGGCAGTACACTGGGTACTGTCCCCAAGTATCGCCGCGGGTACAGCGGCGATCTTTCGGCGGCAAAACATTCCCGACACCTGCGGAAGCACCTTTCCTGTGCGTCGGTACCTTTTTGGCCGCGACCTCTATTCCTCGTTATTCTATTGTTACTTACTCTTTTATTCTATCATTTTGTTGTCGGTTGTCAATAGATTTCTTGTTCTTTCAACAATTTTTCTGTCTAAGTTCAACAGTTTGCAGACCGTTAACGCTTCGCGCATGATCTCGTCATCCTTCGCCACTTCCACCAATCCGTAATTCATGTTCTGTGCGATGAGGTCCATCTTCTCGGCGTCCTTGAGCCGGTAGATGTCGGCGTCGTCGATGTTCCAGTCCCGCAGACCGCGCACCTGATAGTGCCGGTTCGCCAGCGCGGCGACCCCGTCGTAATGGGTCGTCATCACCGCGATCACCTTTTTGTCGTTGAAGTAATCGGCGACGGCCTGTGCCAGCGCCGCCCCCTCCACCGGGTTGGTGCCGCGCGCGAATTCATCGAGCAGAACCAGGCAATACGACTTCCGCACCGCCGCCACGATCTCGTTCAGGCGGCAGATCTCCCCGCCGAAGCTCGACAGCCCGCGGTCGACCGCCTCGAGATCCGCCGACACGAGAAACAG
Organism: Oscillospiraceae bacterium; assembly: GCA_031554355.1. Classification (GTDB taxonomy): domain Bacteria; phylum Bacillota; class Clostridia; order Oscillospirales; family Ruminococcaceae; genus JAVBRN01. Next base: position 3,616 of record JAVBVJ010000073.1, on the reverse strand, counting down.
TTCGTCGAACAGCGGAATTTTTGCCGCTTGCGCGAAGACATAGAACCCGCAGTGCGCCAGCCAGACGCCCAGCGCGACGGTCTTGAGCGCGACGCTCTTGCCGCCCATGTTCGCGCCCGTGATCGCGGTGGTGCCCTCGGTCAACGTGATGTCGACCGGGGTGAACGGCTGCCCCCGCTCGGCCAGCAGATCGGCGATCATCGGGTTCGTCATGCCGGTCAGCGTCAGCGTGTCGGCGTCGATTTCGGGTTTCGCGGTCTGCCCTCTCGCCGCGAGCGCGGCGCGCTGCAGCAGCAGATCGAGCTCCTCGATCGCGACGGTGTTCGCCAGCATGGCGTCGAGATAGGGCTGAAGCTGTTCGGTCAGCTGCAGCCGAACCGCCGATTCCTGTTCCTGTTCCGCCGCGGCGACGGTCTGTCGGCGCTGCCGCAGTTCCGCAAGCGCCGCGTCGTCCGTTGTCTGCCGGATCTTCTCCTCGAGGCTTTTCTTCTCGCGGCGGGTCGCGGCAAGCTCCGTGCTGAACAGACTGCTGATCTGGAACGACGCGACGCGGTTGCCCTCGACGTCGAGCAGTTTCAGCGCGTCCGCCGTCGGCGCGAACGCGATCCCCTCGTAGCGGGCCGTCTCGTTGATTTTGGAAAAGAGCTGACCGATGTCCTCGAGCTGAATCAGATAGCGTTTCAGCTCGAACAGCTCGATTTCACTGAGGACGCTCATCTTTGCGGTCGCCATGGTCTGGCGCAGATCCTTAATGCCCATCAGCAGATGAGACAGCCGCGCGTACGCCGTGCCGAGCGCCGGCATCGCGTTCAGCGTCTTCTCGACGTTGTCGAGCGTCTGCTGCAGCTTTTCTTTTTGGTCGGGCCTACAGGGAAGCAGTTTGCCCAGCGCCGTCTGTCCGTAGGCCGATCCCGGCGACAGTTGATGCATCAGATATTGCAGCCCGATATTGTTGCGTTGATTCCAATCTAAATTCATGCGTTCGCCTCCAGCACGTTGATCACCGGAACCGCCACCTGCTCGGCAACCGCCTGTTGAAAAGCCGCGGCATCGAAATCGACACCCAGCGTCGAGTACGGGTTGACCGTGACGGCGGCGAGCCGCACCGGACGAAGCACCCGAAGGCGGCACTGCCGCAGCTTTAGTTTATTGTATGTTACGGAAGAGATCAGCACCTTGCCCGCGTCCCGAATCACAAACTCGATATTCGCGCAGTCGCTGCCCGCCGACAGGAAGCCCGCCAAAAATGCGTCGGTTAGCGCGCCGTCGACCAGCAGAACTTCGGTTTTGTTGTCCGCGTACTGGCGCAGCGCGATCTCGGGCGTCACGCCGGCCTCGACCCCGATCTCCTCTTTCCCGATCATCACCATGCCGCGCTCGGCGCAGAATTTCGCCGTGCGGGACGCCGCCGGATTCCCGGACACCGGCAGCTGCAGCACCTCGGCGGAAAACGCCGTCTGCTCGACCACAAAGCGCATGTCGCGGTTCAGCGAGGCGCCTGTGCTGAGCACCGTCGCGTCGACGAGATCCGACGTGCAGGTCGACTTGCGGCTCGTCGCGCCGTCGATGATGATGCGCTCGGCGCCGTACCGCGCAAAGCTCTCCTTCAGGCCGATCAGCTGCTGCACCGTGGAGGGGCCGCCCAGCTGCACCCATCCGTCGGACAGCGCGCGGACAACCGCCACCTCGCCGAGCGGGGTGCGCACATCGGTGACCTCCAAGATCTCGCGCGTGCAGTCGCAGTACTGGAACAATACCGCCGCCGTCGCGAAAACGGTTCCCTCGGTGACGTAGATTCGGGGTTTCGCGGTGCCGGTGACGATGTCGGTGGATTCGCCGTCCCGCCCGACCGAGGTCACCCCGACCGCGATGCCGTCCGTCTGCAGACCCGTCAGCAACTGGTTCATCGCCGTCGTTTTTCCCGCGTTTTTACAGAGCCCGATGAAGGAGACCGTCCTGTAATCTTTGATGAGATTGTACAAATCATTCATAAGAATTAACCTGCGCCGCATTATTTTGTACAGAATCCTTGATTTTACCGTTTGACTTGTATTATCATTGTAGCATACCTTTGGTAAAGCTCAAGCTGTATATCCCGGCTGTAAAAAATAAACTAGATAGGACAAGGAGATCACCATGGCAAGAGAGATCGTATTGGCCGGCGCAGTGCGCACGGCGATCGGAAAAATGGGCGGCACACTCGCCGGCGTACCGGCGGCGGAACTCGGCGCAATCGTCATCAAAGAGGCGCTCAACCGTGCCGGTGTCAAGCCGGAACAGGTCGACGAGGTCTTGATGGGTTGTGTTCTTCAGGGAAGCCTCGGCCAGAACGTCGCGCGTCAGGCGGCCATCGGCGCCGGTCTGCCCAACGAGGTTCCCGCGCTGACGCTGAACAACGTCTGCGGCTCGGGACTGAAATGCGTGAATCTTGCCGCCGCGATGATTCAGGCGGGCGAGGCCGACATCGTTGTCGCCGGCGGAACCGAGAATATGTCCGCCGCACCCTATGCGCTGACGCAGGCCCGCTACGGCTACCGCATGGGCGACGGCAAAATGGTCGACACCATGGTGTACGACGCGCTGACCGACGCCTTCCAGAAATACCACATGGGCATCACCGCGGAGAACGTCGCCGAGCAGTTCGGCATCACCCGCGAGATGCAGGACGCGTTTGCTGCAGGCAGCCAGAACAAGTGCGAGGCAGCCCGCGCAGCCGGGAAGTTCGACGAGGAGATCGTCGCGGTTCCCATCAAAGTGAAAAAAGACATCGTTCCGTTCAACAAGGACGAGTATCCGCGCGACGGCGTCACCGCCGAGGGCCTGGGCGGCCTGAAACCCGCGTTCAAGCCCGACGGCACCGTCACCGCCGCCAACGCCTCCGGCATCAATGACGGCGCGGCCGCAGTCGTGGTCATGAGCGCCGAGAAAGCCAAAGAGCTCGGCGTCACCCCGCTCGCCAGGTTTGTCGTCGGCGCGTCCGCCGGCGTCGATCCCGCCATCATGGGCATCGGCCCGGTCTACAGCAGCCGCAAGGCGCTGGCCGCCGCGGGCCTGTCGCTGGGCGACATCGACCTGATCGAGGCCAACGAGGCTTTCGCCGCACAGGCGCTGGCCGTCGGCAAGGAGCTTCAGTGGAACACCGACATCGTAAACGTCAACGGCGGCGCCATCGCGCTCGGCCACCCGGTCGGCGCATCCGGCACCCGCATTCTGGTCTCGCTGCTGTACGAGATGAAGCGGCGCGGCGCAAAACGCGGCCTCGCGACGCTGTGTGTCGGCGGCGGCATGGGTGTCTCCACCATCGTCGAGATGTAATTGTCCAAATCAAAAACACGCGGTTTGCACCGCGTGTTTTTTTGTGGTCTTTCGGTTATTCTTCCGTCCTGTCGGGCGCGTTGTCGTCCGCCGCTTTCGCCTTGTACTGCTTCTTGGCCGGTTTCGGCGCGGCCTCTTTGGGCGGCACGTCGGCGGCCGGTTCTTTTGTTGTTTTCTTGGGCGCGGGCTTTTTGGCGGGATCGGCAGGCGCGTTGTCGCCCGCCGCTTTCGCCTTGTACTGCTTCTTGGCCGGTTTCGGCGCGCCCTCTTTGGGCAGCACGTCGGCGGCCGGTTCTTTTGT
>JAVBVJ010000121.1:0-4276 GCA_031554355.1 Oscillospiraceae bacterium | reverse complement strand
GCATCGCAGGCCGTTGCGATCGTCTCATTCATGTCGCCCCAGTTCATGATCGCGCCGGCGCGGACACCGCGGATCGAACTGATGACAAAAAGCGCGGCGGCCTCCATCTCGGAGCAGACCACGTTGCCTTTCTGCCACGCGGCCCAGCGCTCTTTCAGCAATGAGCCGGACGGCACGGTGTCGGGCTCCATCTCGCCGTAAAAGGAATCCTTCGACTGGGTGATGCCCTCGATAAAGCGCAGCCCGCGCGCTTCCGCCGCCTGCGCCAGCGCCGCGACGACGTGGCGGTCGGCGACGGCCGGATACTCTATTGGAATGTATTGGACGGTGGTGCCCTCGTCGCGTACCGCGGCGGTACAGATGACACCGTCGCAGGCCGCGCGCTCGGCGGGGTCGCGCACCGCGCCCGCAGTTCCGATGCGGATAAAGGTGTCCGCGCCGACGCGGATCAGCTCCTCGAGGCAGATCGCGGTCGAGGGGCAGCCCATGCCCGTCGAGGTGACCGAGACCTTCTCGCCGTCGAGATAGCCGGTCCAGGTCTTGTGCTCGCGGTTGTGGGCCACCAGCACCGCGTTGTCGAGAAAGCTTGCGATGAGGTCGGTGCGGAAGGGGTCGCCCGGCAGAAAAACATAGCGCCCGACGTCGCCCTGTTTCAGATGAATGTGGTACTGCAGTCCTTCCGGTGTCAGCATGGCGCTACGCCTGCTCCGCTTCCAGAATCGTGACGGCCGAACTCGTGCCGAGGCGGCTGCAGCGCAGCGCGATAAAGCGCTCCATGTCGTCGCGGGTGCGGATACCGCCCGCCGCTTTGATCTTGACGCCGGGCCCGATGTTGGCGGCCATGGTGGCGACGCCCTCAAAGGTCGCGCCCTGCGCGCCGAACCCGGTCGAGGTCTTGATATACTCGGCGCCGGCGTCGGTGACGCATTTGCAGACGGCGATCAGCTCGGTCTCGCTTAAGTTGCAGGTCTCGACGATGACCTTCAGCAAGGCGCCGCCGCAGGCCGCGCGCACCGCTTTGATCTCGGCGGTGACGTCGTTGTAACGGCCCTCTTTGATCCAGCCCTGCTGGACGACCATGTCGATCTCTTTCGCGCCGTTCTGTACCGCGTCGCGGGTCTCAAAGACCTTGCAGGCGGTCGTGTTGTAGCCGAGCGGAAAACCAATGACGGTGCAGACCGTCAGTTTGTCGCCGTACGCCTTCGCGGCGGGCTCGACCCAGACGGGCGGGATGCAGACGCTGGCGCACCGGTAGCGCACCGCCTCCTCGCAGAGCGTCTGAATCTGCGCCCAGGTGGCGACCGGTTTCAGAAGCGTGTGGTCCACTGCGGCATAAAGTTCCTGGTTCGTCATCGTTCCATCCCCGTTCAATCTGTTATTATTCCCACATAGTGATGTTAGAATTGTAACATCATCACCACAGAAATACAAGACGCGCCCTGCCGAAATTCCGCGGAAAGTTTTGGATATTCTGTCGAACAGGCGGTCAAACAGAGGCGGAGAACCCGGAACACTTCACGCTTTGTTCATTTAAAATAGGTTGTAAACACGCGCGCGTAGTGCTATGATGGGAATATTCGCAGGAGGATATCCGATGAAAATTCTGGAGTCTGCCGAGAATTATCTCGAGACCATTCTGGTTCTTGAAAAACGCAAGGGCAACGTGCGCGCGATCGATATTGTCAACGAGCTGGGTTTTTCCAAGCCCAGCGTCAGCGTCGCCATGAAACATTTCCGCGAAAACGGTTATATTACGGTGGAGGACGGCCGCATCCGGCTGACCGACAGCGGGCGCTCCATCGCCGAATCGATGTACGGGCGGCATCTGACGCTGACCGGTTATCTGGTCTCGATCGGAGTCGACCGCGAGACCGCGGAGCGCGACGCCTGCCGCATCGAGCACGTCATCAGCGAGGAGACCTTCCGCTGCATCCAAAAACAGGCCGGGATAAAATAGCTGAAAGAAAGTCTTTCACTTTAGAGGATACAAAGAAATCTATGGTTCCATTAGAACTACCGCATCGGCGCAAACGAAAGTTGAATCCGCCTCAGATGATTTTGCTGAGTTTTGCGGTGATGATTTTGACCGGTGCGGTGTTGCTTTCGCTTCCGTTCGCCAGCAAGTCGGGACAGAGCGTCGGGTTTTTGGACGCCCTGTTTACAGCGACGTCGGCGAACTGCGTGACGGGGTTGGTTGTCGTCAACACGCGGGAGCACTGGACGCTGTTCGGCCAGATTGTGATTCTGGCGCTGATTCAGGTCGGCGCGCTGGGCCTGATTTCGATCATGACATTGATCATGGTGGTCACCCGCCGCAGCATCACGCTGAACAACCGCCTGATGATCCAGATGTCGTTCAATCAGGAAAAAGTCGCCGGCATGGTGCGGTTCGTGAAAAAAATAGCGTCGCTGACCTTCATCATCGAGGGGATCGGCGCTGTTTTATTGACGTTCGGATTCTATTTCAGTTCCGATCTGCGGTTCGGACAGGCGCTGTACTACGGCATTTTCCACGCGATCTCGGCCTTTTGCAACGCGGGTTTCGACATCATCGGGCCGGCCAGCCTTGAGCCTTATGTCGGCAATGTATTCATCAATTTCGTCATCATGGCGCTGATTATCTCGGGCGGTCTCGGGTTTGTCGTGTGGATCGACATTATCACCCGGCTGCGGAAGTTCGCGCGCCATCCAATCAAACAGGAGCTGCGCCGCCTGGCCTTGCACAGCAAGATGGCGATTCTCATCACCGTCGCGCTGATCGTGCTCGGCACCGTGCTGTTTCTGGTCTTCGAGTGGAGCAACGAGAAGACGCTCGGGCACATGGGCGTCGGCGGCAAACTATTGGCCGCGCTGTTCCAGTCGGTGACGCTGCGCACTGCGGGGTTCAACTCGATTCCGCAGGGCGGCCTGACGGAGGCGTCCCAGTTTGTGTCGGGCATCTGGATGATGATCGGCGGGTCCCCGGCGTCGGCGGCGGGCGGCTTCAAGACCGTCTCGCTCGGCATTGTGCTGTTCACCGTGATCTCGGCGGCGCGCGGCCGCAGGAACGTCGAGGCGTTTCACCGCACGATCCCGCAGGACCAGTTGCAGAAAGTGCTGACAGTCATCTCGACGTTTTTGGGTCTGGTGCTGATCGCCACCATTATTCTGTCGATCAGCGAGCGGCGCGTCGAGTTCCCGCACAGTTTCCTCGATCTGTTTTTTGAGGCGGCCTCGGCGGCCGGCACGGTCGGCGTCTCGACCGGCATCACGCCGCACCTGACCGTGATCGGGCGGCTGGTGATCATCTTCAGCATGTACATGGGGCGGCTCGGCCCCATCGCGGTCGTCATCGGGCTGAATATCCGGATGCACACGACCAACAACGAACTCACATACCCCGAAGAGCGGGTCACGATCGGATAAGGAGGATTGTATACTATGGAGGAACGCATCACACAGGCGGCGGTGCTGGGATTGGGGCGCTTCGGCATGAGCGTCGTGCGGACGCTTGCGAACTACGATATCGATGTGCTGGCCTGCGACCACGATCCCGCCCGCATCCACGAGGCCGCCGACTTCGTGACGCACGCGGTGCTGGTGGAATTACACGACGAGTCGGCCGTGCGCCAGCTGGGCCTCAATAACTTCGACGTCGTCATCATCGCGATCGGCGAGGACTTCGAGTCCGAGATCATCGCGACCTCGATCGCCAAGGAGCTGGGCGTCAAACAAATTTTCGTCAAAGCCAGCGGACTGCGGCAGAAATCGATTCTCGAGATGATCGGCGCCGACCACGTCGTGCTGCCCGAGATCGAGATGGGCGAGCGGCTCGCGATGCGATTGGCCGACCCGGTGCACCACACCGTGCTCGAGAACTCGGAGTACTACCAGATCAAGGAGATCAAGCCGCTTGACGAGTGGATCGGCAAGACGATCGCCCAGTCCAATATCCGCCGCCGCTACGATACCAACATCCTCGCAGTCCGCAACGGCAGCGAGATGCACATCCCGGTCGCCGCCGACTACACGATCAAGCACGGCGACCGCCTGATCACGATGAACGCCCGCGAAGCGGAGTAGATAAAAAGGAGGACATTTAGTGACTGGTTGTTAGTTGCTAGTGCAAGTAGTTACTAGACACTAGACAATAGTTGCTGTGAATTGTCAAGTCAAGTGCAACAGTAGGGGAAAAAGAGCTCAGAAGGGGAACGAAAGCCAAAGCGTTTTCTGGGGCGATTGTTGATAAGGGTAACAGCGCGATCGATTTGGTCTTGAGAGAGCTGCGAAAAAGAAG
>JAVBVJ010000024.1:0-6235 GCA_031554355.1 Oscillospiraceae bacterium | reverse complement strand
ACCCTGGCGGAGGCGCCGGCTTGGCGGGCGCTCCCCCCTACCACACAAAACACCAAATTAAACCACACCCCCCGGCACAACGCACCCGGCGGTTCTCTTATTTCAGATCGATGCTGAAAAAAGCGATGCTCTTGTTGTTGGGCAGATAGTACCGGAACGGCGCCCTGTCTGCGGGCACCAGCCGCGCGGACAGATACTGCTGTATCTCCGCGTCGCTGCTCTCCTGATCGTAGTGGCGGATAAAAACGGCGGCATCCTCGAGGCTGCGAAACGGCTGACCGAACTCCATCGAGAGCAGCTCGACCGAAAACGGAATATTCCGCTCCGCAAGATACGCCTTGGAGCGCAGGTACTCGCGCCCGTCGTTCGGCTGCCCGCTCGCGGAAAACGCCCGCTTCTCGGCGGCGTTTGTGATAAAGAACAGCGTGTCCGACGCCCACCGCTCCGCGCGCGGGAAGAACTCGTCGACGCTGCTGAACATACAGATCACCATCGCGTCGTAGGGGTTTTCGGGATACGGCAGCGTCTCGAAATCCCCCGCCGATGCCCGCAGATTCGGAATACCGGCGCGCGCGATCTCGGCCTGCAGCCCGGCGATGATCCCGTCGTTGATGTCGATGGCCGCGACCTCGCCGCACGCGGGCGCCAGCGCTTTTGCCAGCAGCCCCACGCCGCAGCACATGTCGCAGATGCGCGCATCCGGCGGCAGACCGCCGAGAATCCGCCGCGCCAAAGTGTCGTAATATCCGCAGTAGGCCTCGGCGTCCTTGTACCACCGCACGCTCTGAGTCGTCCAGGGGAACCGGCGTTCGCGCGAACCGATCATGCCCGAACCCCGTGCCGCACCGCGACGATCTCGGCCAGTATGCTGACGGCGATCTCGGCGGGCGTCTCGGCGCCGATGCCAAGCCCGATCGGTGCGTGCACCGCGTCGAGTTGGCGCTGCGTGTACCCCTCGGTCAACAGGCGGCCGTAGATGTTGTCGCGTTTATTGATGCTGCCGATCATGCCGATGTAGAACGGGTTCTTCTTCAGACAATATTCAAGCGCCGTTTTGTCGTGGGCATGTCCGCGCGTGATGACCAGCATGTAGCAATCCTTCGGGATGTCGAAGTCGGGGACATGGTCGTAGGAATCCACCACCACGCATTCGCAGCCCGGAAAGCGCACCGTGTTCGCGTAGGCCGCGCGGTCGTCGACCACAAGGACGCGGAACTCGAGCCGCCGCGCGATCGCCGCCACCTCCTGCGACACATGGCCCGCGCCGAACAACACCATCACGCCGCTGGGGTTGACCGCGTCGACGACGAAGCGCATCTGTTCCGCGCCGTCGCCGTGCAGCGCCGCGCGCGCGGGCGAGAGCAGCATGGCGCGGGCGACGTACTCGTTTTCGACAAAATCGCCGATCACCCGCTCCCCGCCGACATTGATGCAGAGCTGGAACGGAACCGCCGCGCCGGGCGCCGCGTCGACCACATAGATCAGCCACGCACTTTCACCGCGCTCTTCGGCGGCGCGCGCCGCCTCGAATACCGCGCGGTACCCCGCGTTGTCCGCGTCGATCCACGCGATCACGATCTCACAGTTGCCGCCGCAGATAAAATCCGTCACGGCGGCCTCCTTGGAATCCATACAGTACGTTTTCAGCGCGACTTTCTGCGCTTTCAGCTCCGGTGTCCGCGCCGCCGCGATAACATCGCCCTCCATGCCCCCGCCCCCGATCGTTCCGACGATGCTGTCGGGCAGAACCAGCATCTTGGTGCCCGCTCCGCGCGGCGTCGACCCGTCCTGCGAGATGATGGCGGCAAAAGCGAAGCCCTGCCCGCTGTTCAGCAGGTCGACCGCGGATTGTAACAATGTCTCCATATCGACTGATCCTCCGTTGACGTTTTATTTCCATTTCAGTATAATAAGAAACACCGAAAAGTGCAACACAAACAGTGTCGGAGGTGTCCATGTATCTGTTCCTGACCGGCGCGCACGGCGCGGGAAAAAGCCGGATTATCAGCAAGGCCATCGCGGCCGCAGACGGCGCTGTTATCGGGTTTCGGACGCTGTTCGGCGCCGACCGCGACGCGATCACCCGCGCGCTGTACATGATTCCGGCGACGGGCGCGCTGGACCCCGCACAGTCCGTGATCGCCGCGCAGTTCTACGACCGGTACCGCGGCGAGGTTGTTCTCGAAACATTCAATGGTTACGGGGTGCGGCTGCTGGGCCCGCCCGATGCCCGCGCCGCGCTGCGCGTCATGGACGAGTGCTCCTACCTCGAGCGCGACGCCCATGCCTTTACGGCACGCGTGCTGGCCTGCCTCGACGAAAGCATTCCCGTTCTCGGCGCGCTGACGCTCGGCAAGGCGGGCTGGACCGACCGCATCGCCGCGCACAAAAACGTCGAGATCCTCGAGATGACCGCGGCCAACGCCGCCGAGGTGGAGGAAGCGGTGCTGCGCCGCCTGCGGCTGTCCGGTTCCTGAACGCACCGACGCGAAACGCGTCAACCATTCAATCAAGTCCAAATAACAGAGCCCCCGGAACCTTTCGGATCCGGGGGTTCCTGTTTGATTTTATTATCCGCGCTTTTTCAGAATGAAATAACCCGCGAGGACGGCGGCCGCGTAGACGGCGCAAAACACCCCCGCCGCGATGATGTCGGTCGGGTAGGGCGCGATGACGCGGCGCAGCACGAGCGCCGTGACAATCGAACACGGCATAAACAGCAGCAATGCGCTGTCGATCAGGCGGACGGCGAACGGCGCTTTAACGCCCGAGACCGCCACGCCGATAAAGAACATCGCGACCCCCACCGCCTGAATGATCATGGCGCCCCAGATCTCACCGGGTGTCTGGTTGCTGTACCAGTCGGCGAAGGCGCTGAACAGCCCCGTGGCGATCAATACCGCCGAGAAGATGAACAAAACCTGTCCGCCGATCCGCCTGCCGTCCGCCCCCTCCGCGCTCCCGGCGGGGCGCTCGATTCCCTTTAAAAGGTAATCCGTCGTGACCTCGAACAGGTCGCTCAACTGGATAATCTTGTCAAGATCCGGCACGCTCTGTTCGCTCTCCCATTTCGAAACCGCCTGACGCGACACGCCGATCCGGTCTGCGAGCTCCTCCTGCGAGATGCCCTTGGCTTTTCGTAACTGTTGAATTCTGTCCGCAATGTTCATGATGATGCTCCTTTCCTGATGCTGTCATCGTACACCGCGCGTCGGTTGCGACACCACCAGTTCGGGCTGGTTTTTTGTCAACCATCGGTTGCCTGGTCCTGTTTTCGACCTGTTCCACCGCTATCATAACAAAATAAACTGTCTCTATCAATATTGAACGGCTCAAAATGCACAGCGGTACTTCAGAATCCGAGCGCGAAAAAAACGCCCCGAACGGGGTGCTTTTGACCGCTATTCATCGGGTAGCGCCACCCGCTACTTCACCGTGCTCGCGTCGACGATCTGCGCACCGAACGGTGTGAGCGCCAGTTTCGCGATCTTGAAGCACTGTTTGCCGAACGGGATGCCGATGATCGTGATGCAGAAGATCAACCCGAACAGCCACGCGGTCAGCGCAAGCTCGATGCCGCCCAGCACAATCCAGAGAATGTTGAGGATCGCGGAACCGCCCCCGCCCCCGAACCGGATGTCCTTTTTAAAAGGCCAAAAGACGAAGCCCGCCAGCTTAAAGCACTGCACCCCGACCGGAATGCCGATAATGGTGGCGCACATGATGACGCCCGCGAGAATCCAGAGAATGCCGTCCCAGAGCCCGAACAGAATAAACCACAGAATGTTTCCGAGTGTTTTCAATGTGATCTCCTTGTATGCCGCATTTACTGTAAATCGAACTCTATTATATAGTCCATTAGATTGAAAAAAGTTTTCACTTTTTTCAATCGGCAAGCAAAGCTTGCCGGCACATCTATGGCGTGCAATGGACTATGCACTCGATTTACGCCGCCAAGTTGGCGGCACTGTGGGGCTATCGCCCCACGCTTCAAAACAGGAAATGAACCGTTTTGAAGTTAAATAAGTATAGCATAAATCAGCGGGACGCGCGCACTGATACGCGCCGCTGCTCTCGTTTGACGCCATCGCGGCGATGGGGCGACACACCGTGATGGCGGAGCTGTACGACACGGCGACGCAGATCGATCGGACGTCGGCGCCGATGCAGGCGCTGCTGGCGGTCCGTCCGGCGGTTGCCCATCGCGGTGCTTCCCTTTTTGATCCCCTTCTGCTGTCGTCGGGCCTCCGCGTGTCCGTAGGGGGGGTGCTTTCGCGCTTTTTGACGTCCCGCGGTGTCTGCCGATCGCCGCGCTAGACCCGAATCGCGGTTGTGACGGGTTTCTCCGGGTCGATCTTTTCCTTTTTCCGAACTTCGCTTTTGAGCGGCATCAGGTAGGTACCATGTTTTGTGTCGTAGAAGATCGAGGTCGACCACGCGGTGTTCCCGATCTTCGCATGCACCTTCATCCTGCCCCAGCCCTCCTCCTGATGCTTGAAGTCCGCGCGGATCTCCGCCGACAGCGCCTTCGGAAGCGCCAGAAAATGCCAGGTGCACGCCTCGTCGCAGGGAAGCGGCGTCACGCAGAACGTGTACTCCCCGAGCCCCGTATTCTGGTAGGATTCCTGCATTTTGTTCTCCTGGATACAACCGGTATTTTTTTCACGAGCCGATTCCTGCGGAAAAAGACCGCGCGAACCCAAAACCCTCGATGGGTCGGAGATTCAAGCAACGCGGCGCTATTTTGCGGTAAACAGCGCTTAACCCCAGTATTTTCGGTAGATGTTGCTCGGCTCATGCGAGGTGATAAAGAATTCCGGCTCCGGTCTTTCGGCGAGCGACATCTGAAGATCATGGCTGTCGTATGTCGAGAAAAAGTCGTTCATAAAGACGCCGATGGTGTAGCGCTGGTAATCCACCGGCGTGATATCCACGACGGTGCCGTCCATCAACGTCATTTTGTCCATTTTGGGGAACAGGTTGCACAGCAGGTTCGGCACGTCGCCGGTCATCACATATTTGCCTTTGGCCGTCGGCACAACAATCGTTTGACCGCCCAACGAATGGCCTTTCGTCAAATAGAGCTCCAGTCCGTTGTCGAGTTTCATATACCCGTCCACCAGAATGAGCTGTTTCAGTTCCCGGATCCATTCTTTCGCGTCGGGGAAATAGTCCGCGCGAATCTGCTGAAAATCATAGGGGTTCATCAGATTGTCGTACTCGGCTTTTTGCACATAGGTCGGAACGTCCAAAAATAGCGCGCCGTTGCCGCAGTGGTCGTAATGGAGATGGGTGTAGATGACCGCGGTGATGTCGGCGGGGGTCAGCCCTTCTTCTTTCAGGCCGTCCAGCAGATACTGCGTGCCGCCCTGGGCGTTGACATCTCCGATTTGCATGTGCTGAAGGTCGCTGTCTTTCAGGCCGGTGTCCACCAGAATATTCTCTGTACCGTTTCGGAGTAAGAAACAGGTGAACGGAACATCAACGATCAACTCGGCGTCCACGTTCCCGCCCGCAATGGCCTTCGAAACCGTCAGCTGTCCCGCCTTGATTGCTTTAATCGTCCAGTTTGCCATAAAATGCTCCTCCTATAGATTTACTTAGTTCGAGAATAGTAGTTCTGCTCCCTTTTGTCAAGCGACGCCGAAACAGCAGTGAAGATGCGCTGTGTTTTATTTCCGCCGCGCGCGGCGGTGAAACCGATATCACGGTCTATCCGCTGCATCGTTGGACAATCGTAGAAAAAGCAGTGGACGGCAGCAGACGACGACACCCCATCAAAAAACACCCTTATCTTCCGCAGAGAATACGAAGCGCCTTTGTGCCCTCGCGGGTTCGAGTCCCATACCCAAAAAAAGCGGAACCGAAGCACAGTCCGCGAAAAAAGTTAGTCCTTGAACCTGCCCTTGACCTGCCGCGAAAGGTTGGTAGCGACAGCGAACCGTCGCGAGGGCGCTTGTCAACCGAGCAGGGGCGCCGAGCGTCCCCCAGGGGATCCTCTCTTTGGACTTCGTCCAAATTCACCTTATGACCTTTCGCGGAATAACGAGGAGGCTCTCGGGTTCACTACCTCCGCTGCGCGTCGGCTCTCCTCGCGCACTAGTGATGCGACGGCGAAGCCTAGTCCTGCGGGCGGCGCGTCGCGACTACATGGGTGAGCGATGATTTTAACCCAAACTAACCAAATAAAATCGTCGCGAACTAATGTGAAGTCCGCGACGCTCTTGAGCTTGCC
>JAVBVJ010000005.1:0-6334 GCA_031554355.1 Oscillospiraceae bacterium | reverse complement strand
CGTTGCTGAAGTAGTAGCCCGTGCCGCCGGCCTGATAGTCGACGTTGATCAGATCGGGATGATCGGGGCGGTTGATGATGTTCGCGAACAGCACGAACACGTTTTTAAACTCGAGCTGCTTGTTGATGGGCGATCCGTCGGCGTACTCGCCGGCATCCATCTGAGGTTGGTTGCGCTGGAATTTCAGGTACATGCCGGTGGCTTCGTCGTAACGGAAATCGCCGTCGTAGCCGGCGCCCGAGAAGTCGAAGTTCACAGTTTTCGCGTCGCCGCCGGTCAGCTCGGCGGTCTGGTCCGGCGCGAGAAAGTTGAAGTAGGACTCGATGAGCGCCGAGGATTTCTCGTCGAAGTTTTTGGCCTGCATCGTGTCGTAGATCAATTTGCCGGAGGTGAATTTGCAGTGCTCGGTCTTGTAGGTCTGCATCCGGGCGCGGTCGATGTAGATCGAGCCGGGCAGAATGTCGCCGTCGATCGAGCGGAGGTTGTGTTCGGCCAGCGCCTTGTCGGCGAAGATCGAGGTGCCGATGTGGACGATGATGGGATCGACCGGGAAGATCGCCTCGATGAACTGGTCGCGCAGCGAGCGCTCGGAGCCGATCAGCATGACCTCACGGGTGTCGTTGTACAGGCACATGAGGCGGGTGATGCCGCCCTCGGTCTCCATCTCGATGATCATGTCGGCGGCGGAGGTGCCCTTCTGGGGCCAGCTCTCGGCGATGTTGTTGACCGAGACGCAGTAGGGGCGCAGCCCGATGCGGTCGCTCGGCATGTTGTTCTCGCCGGTCAGCATGTTGTAGGCGTCCTTGGTGGCGTCAACGGTGACGGAGCCGTAGGTGTCGCTGGTTCCGGCAAACTCATCTTCTCCGGAAAAGTCAATGCTGTTCGACTTTCCGCAGGCGGTCAGCGCGAAAAGAAGGCACAGACAGAGGAAGGCTACGATCACTTTTTTCATGGGTCAGATACTCCTTTATTTTGAAAAGAATCCTATCCTATCATTATAGCGTGAATCTTTTCTTAATTTCATCTAAACAGATTTAGAACATTACTATAATAGTGAAAATGCGAATAAAAAGCAAGCTTTGCGCCTGTTTTTGACGATTCGACGAAAACACCGACGGTTTCTGCTATAATAGATAGCAGAATGAATGACGTCGGTCGTCTGGCTTTATTGTGTCCCCCGAATGCGTTTATGTTGCACGAACGGAGTGGTATTTATGAAAAAAGAACGGTTAAAACTGATAATTACGTTTGCGACAATTCTGGTGCTGGTGGCGGCGGCGGGCCTCACGGTATTGCTGTTGCAGCGGCAGTCGCCCAAGCTGAAGGCGCGGCTCGACGAGGTCTGGAGCGATTTTCAGGGCTGCACCGTGACGGTCGGCGACACCGAGCTGTTCATGACCGGCGGCTCGTTCGCGGTGACGGACGACCGCGGGCGCGGCGAGGAGATGGAGGTCGACGGCGAGGGCAACCAGAGCTTTGAATGGTACGACCTGACGCTGCCGATTGTCCCGTCCCGGACGCCGGACGTCTGCGAGGTGTCGGTGAACGAGGGCGCGACCGAGATCTTCCGCGGCGATCTCGAGGGGTACAACCGGCTGGCGCTCGAGGACGGGCACACCTACTACCTGAACCTTAGGCTCGACTATTCCGGCGCCGATTACACGGCGACGATCCATTTCATGGCGGAGGTCACGCTGAGCGCTCCGCCCGCGTTCACCCTCTCGTCCGAGAGCGTCGCGCAGGGCGACACATTGCTGATTTACGGGAAGAACATCCGCGCGCAGGACGTCGCGGTCGAGGTGCCGTACAGCTATGTGCCCGTCGCGGTCTACCGCGGCACCGATTGCATGATTCTGCTGCCCTTCAACTACATAAGATCGCCCGGCGAGTACGAGGCGACGGTGACCTACGGCGGCGAGACCTATACCTTGCCCTACACCGTGACCGAGACCGATTTCCCCGTCCAGTACCTGGAGGTCAGCGACGCGGTGGCGTCCTCGACCTACGAGAGCAACGACGCGGTCGAGGAGTACAACACGACGATTCCGCCGCTGCTCGAAACCTTTGACCCGAACGTCTACTGGAAGGGGGTGTTCCAATACCCGTTCGAGGGCGACATCAAACCGAATATCACGACCGAATACGGCATCAAGCGCTACGTCAACAACAGCACGACGCCGTCGCGCCACACCGGCATCGACATCGCGAAAGGCACCGGAACGCCCGTGATGGCGACAGCGGCCGGCAAGATTCTGTTCAGCGGCTACCTGCAGATGTCGGGCAACACCGTGATCGTCGACCACGGCTGCGGCGTCATGAGCCTGAACCTGCACATGGACAGCCTTAATGTCGAGACCGGCGATTTCGTCGAACAGGGCGACGTTATCGGCGCGGTCGGAGAGACCGGCTTTGCGACCGGTCCGCATCTGCACTACGCACTGTTCGTGGGCGGCCACGCGGTCAACCCCTGGCTCGCCTTCGACGGCACGGCGGGGTTTTATCAGATAGTGACTGGTGACTAGTGCAAGTAGTTGCTAGGCACTAGTCATTAGTTGCTAGTAGATGGTAGTGCCTTGCTGTGCGCGGCACATTGGATTTAAGGGATAAAGAACAAGGGCATAGTTACTAGTGTCGCTCTGCGAAAGCTGTTGAAGGTCATGGGCCTAGACCAATTCCGTTCGCCGCCTTACTTTCTAAGCGGGTTTGGGGGCGCAGCCCCCATTTTAATTCGGGAGGGCGGGCGGGTAAGCCGGGGCGGAAAAAGGGACAAGAGCCTTCCTTTCCGACAAATGCCTAATGAACCCTCTCTGAGCATACAAAAAACAGCCCGCCGTCATTCCTGCGACAGGCCGTTCCTTGCCCTTAATCCAATGTGCCGCGTTCCGCGGCGCTGCCATTCACTAATAACTAATCACGAGTCACTAGTAAACTACAACTGTGTTAGAACGTAAAACAGTTGTTCGGGAAATCAATGTAATGGTGCATGTGGCGGACGACGAAGCGGCGGTCGACGCAGGTGTGCGGGTTGTCGGGCAGCAGGAAGTGGACGTTCTCGACGTCGATGTTGATGCAGCGGTTGTTGGTGTGCGCCGGAACCGTAATGACTTTGAAGCCGCGCGGGACTTCGAGATTGTTGACGATCTCGAACAGAATCAGGCCGACGACAACGCGGCGGTTCGGACAGATGTTCAGCAAACGAAAGCGGAAGCGCAGAATTCTGCCGAGAGACTCGTGCATGAAGTCGCCGAGGTTGTGGTCGAGGCAGTCGGAGCAGGATCCGAGCATCAGGCCGTGCGTGGTATGCAGCGTCTCCGCGGTTCTCGCGCCTTCCGTCTCGTCGCCATCCATCTCCTCGATGGTGAGGTTGTTCAGTTCATCCATAAATGGGGCCCCCATATAAAATTATTGATGTGCAGACGTCTTGAGCATGCACACGATATCATATGCGGGCGCTGTCGAAAGGTGCGGGCGGACGCGCGCAAAAAACCGGCGGAAGCGTACGCTTCCGCCGGTTTTTGTTGTTTTGCGTCAGATGCGGGACGCCGCTTTTTCCAAAAAGCGGGCGCGCGTCACGACCGCACGCTCGTGCGTGCCCTCCGCGATGAGACCCGCGTTGTCAAAGGCGCGCAGCGCGAACGTCAGCAGGCGGCCCGAAACCGCGGTCAGCGTGCTCTCGGCGCGAATGCTCGCGCCGACGGGCGAGGCGGCGAGATGACGCACCTCGATCCGGGTGCCGACGGTGTGGCTGCCGGCGTCCAGAAACGGCGCGACGCTGGTGTAGGCGGCCTGTTCCATCAGCGCCGCCAGCGCGGCGGTCGAGAAGACGGGCAGATCCCCGCTTTTCAGCGTTTCGGCAGTATTGTGCGCCGTCACGGTCACCTCGGCGAAACCGGTAATGCCGGGCGTCGGCGCGTCAGTCTGCGACATCAAAACTCTCTGCGCCGACCTTCGGCGGTTCGGGCCGGGTGTCGCCGTGTTTGACGAAAACCATGGTGACGAAGGAGAGCAGAATGAAGATACAGCCGTAGGGGAACAGTACCTGCATGCCGAATTTGTCGATCAAAAAGCCGACGATCGAGGGGGTGACGATCTGGGCCGACATGCTGGCGAAGTAGTAGAAGCCGGTATATTTGCCGACATCGGCGCCCTTACACATATCGACGACCATCGGCAGCGAGTTGACATTGATGAACGCCCAGGCGATGCCCGCGATGGCGAACAGGATGTAGACCGTCATCGAGGGGGTGGTGAACAGAAACGCGACGGCGAACGCGAGGCTGATCGTGACGATGCCGATCATGATCGTCTTTTTGCGGCCGATTCTCGTGGCGAGGAAGCCGACCGGCACAAACGTGATCATGGCGGCGACCTGCGCGATCAGCAGCACGCGGTTGGAGGCGCCGAGTTCCATGCCCCAGCTGCTGAGCGCGTAGCGCGAGAAGGTGCTGATGACGGCGTTGTAACCGAAGAACCACAGGAAGATACTGCCGAGCAGGAACAGGAAGCTTTTCAGCACCGCGGGCTCCATCTTGATCTTGTTGCCCTCTGCGTCCTTGTCCGAGCCTGTCTCGTCGATGCCCAGTACGGCGCTATCCTCGCGCATCTGGGCGACGGCCTTGTTCTCGTTAACGACCAATACCAGCAGCACGACGGTGATGACCATGAATACCGCGAGGAACAGGAACAGCGGCACATAGTTCGGGAAATCGGATTTCGGCACGAGCCAGCCCGTGATCAGCATCATCAGCGCGCCGCCGAGTCCGCCGGTCAGGTTGATGATGCCGTTCGCTTTGCTGCGCAGCGGCTTCGGAGTGATGTCGGGCATGTAGGCGACGGCGGGGCTGCGGTAGGAGGCCATCGCGATCAAGGTGACGCCCAGCGCGACAAAGAACATCACGAAGTTGCGCGCGTTGTTGAAGACCGGCATCAAAATCATGGCGACGACGGCCAGCGCGGTGCCGGCGATGATGTAGGGGGTGCGGCGCCCGAGCTTGGTGTGGGTCTTGTCGGACAGCATGCCGAACAGCGGCAGCATGAACAGCGCCAACAGGTTGTCGATGCCCATGACGGCGCCGGTGACGCCCTGGCTCAGCCCGAACGTGTTGGTCAGCATCAGCGGGATCGCGCCGTCGTAGACCGCCCAGAACGCGCTGATAGACATGAACGCAAAGCCGACGATCAGGGTCTTTCCGTAGTTCAATTTCGGTTTCATTCCGTTCTCCTTTTTTTGTTTACAGCAGTCCGTCCTGCCGCATCTGCGCTTCCAGAAGACCGGCGGCGCAGCCGACAAGACCGGTGCAGAACTCTTTTTGCGGCGGCGCGTCCGCGGGACGCTGGCCGTCGGGTTGAATCCGCAGCAGCTCTTTGCAGATCGTGGATCCGTTTTGGTCGCGGAACGCGAGAATCAGCGCCTGCGTCTTTTCCTCGAGCGCCTTGCGCGCCTCGCCCGCCGTCATCTCGGGGGTGCCGTACACGAGACCCGCCGCCATGCACATGCCGGTGATCGCACCGCACGTCGAGTAGGTCCGCGCGATGCCGCCGCCGAAGTTCGCCGCAACCTTGATGCCGAGTTCCGGGGGGATGCCCGCCGCCGCGCAAAACGGCGCTAAGGTGGATTGCGCGCAGTTGCAGCCGGTCTGGTATGTATCCTGTGCTATCCGGGTACAGTTCATCGTCTGCCTCCAACGCTTTTCTGCTCTAAGACTACCAAATAACAGGGCAAAATACAACTGAAAATACCACAATCGCATCGAAAGCGGCCGCAATTATGACAATTATTTAACAATAGCACAAGAATTACTTGATAATTGTATTGTAGAACGATATAATACTAGAGGAAAATTTTGAACAAACGACATAGAGGAGATCTCATGGAAAAACTGAATAAAAAAACGGTGGAGGACCTTGCGGTTCAAGGGAAAAGAGTGCTGGTGCGCTGCGATTTCAACGTGCCGCTCGAGGACGGTGTGATCACCGACGACAAGCGCATCACCGAGAGTCTGCCGACCATCCGTTACCTGATCAAGAACGGCGCGCGCGTCATTCTTTGCTCCCACCTCGGCCGCCCGAAGGGCGAGTTCAACCCCGAGTTTTCGCTGAAACCCGTCGCGAAACACCTGAGCAAGCTGCTCGGGCAACCCGTCGTCATGGCGGAGGACGTCATCGGGCCCGACGCGAAGGCCAAGGCCGCCGTGCTGCAGGACGGACAGGTTCTGCTGCTCGAAAACGTGCGCTTCCACAAGGAGGAGGAGAAAAACGACCCCGCCTTCGCCAAAGAGCTGGCTTCGCTGGCCGAGATTTACGTCGACGACGCGTTCGGTTCCTCCCACCGTGC
>JAVBVJ010000155.1:0-24071 GCA_031554355.1 Oscillospiraceae bacterium | reverse complement strand
GATGGTCACGTCGCCGCTCGTCGCGCTGATATACCCGGTCAGGATATTCATAGTCGTGGATTTGCCCGCGCCGTTGAGGCCGAGCAGACCCACCACCTCGCCGCGCTTGATCGAGAAGCTGATGCCGTTCAGCGCAATCTTATCGCCGTAGTTTTTTCGTAGGTCCTTTACTTCAATCAAAGAAAAATCCTCGCTTTCCTGCTGGTTCAAAAGCAAGTAAATTATAACACAAACAACCGGAATTACAAGAAAGCAATCTAGCCGCCGACCGCGACGTCGAGACCGCGTTTCCGCCCGCGCGCCGCCGCCGGTGCCAGATCGGCCGCGGTCAGCGACGGTATGTCCCGGTATTCGTACGCGCGCCCGAGTTCGGCGTACTTCCCGGCGCCGAGATTGTGGTACGGCAGCAGATGCACCGTATCGACGCCGTACCGCAGCGCGAGATCAAAGACGCCGTCGAGCGTGTCCGCGTCGTCGTTGTAGCCCGGGACCACGGGGACGCGCAAAATACAGGGAACGCCGCGCCGCGTGACCTGACCGAGATTTTCCAAAATGCGGTCGAGATGCCCGCCGGTCTTGTCGGCGAGTTTTTGGGGATCGGGGTGCTTGAGGTCGAACAGGAACAGATCGACGCAGCTAAGCGTGCGCGCGAATTCCGCGGGCGGGAGATCCGCGCAGGTCTCGACGGCGACGTGGATGCCGGCGGCCCGCGCCAGTTCGCACAGCTCGATCGCGCCGTCCAACTGGGCGAGCGCTTCGCCGCCCGACAGCGTCATGCCGCCGCCCGAGCGCTCGTAGTAGGCGCGGTCGCGCAGCACCGTCGCGAGAATGTCGGCGGTCTCCATGCTGCGGCCCGCCAGCTTCAGCGCGCCGGTCGGGCAGCCCCGCACGCAGGCGCCGCACGCGACGCAGATTGCGCGGTCGAACACCGGACGCCCGTCCACCATCGTGGCGGCGCCGTTCGGACAACCCGCGGCACAGCGGCCGCACCCGACGCACTTGGCGGCGCGGTACAGCAGCTGCGGTTTGCCCGATTGGGATTCCGGGTTGGAACACCACGCGCAAAAAAGAGGACAGCCTTTCAGGAAAACAGCGGTTCGTATTCCCGGGCCGTCCGCGACCGCAAAACGCTCGATGTCAAAGACCTGCAGTTTCGCCATGGATCTCCTCTTCAGTCGTACAGAACACGGCTGAGCAATTCCTGTTGGATATTGGGCGCAAGGTCGACGAAGACCGCCGAGAAGCCGCTGACACGGACGATGAGATCGGGGTACTTTTCGGGGTGCGCGATCGCGTCCTCCAGCACGCCGCGGTCGACGACAGTGACCATCAGGTGGCAGCCGCCCTTCGCGAAGTAGGTCTGGAACAGCGCCTTGATCTGCGCGCGGCGGGTGTTGAACAGCGCGGGCGAGAACTTGATGTTCTGCACCGAACCGCCGTGGTATTTCGCGTCGAATTTACACAGCGAGTTGAGCAGCGCCGTCGGCCCCGAGACATTGGCGCCGCCCTGCGGATTGTTGGCAGGGTTCATGAACTGCCCGGCGTACCGGCCGTCGGGGGATGCGCCGGTGCGCTCGCCCCAGTCGGTGTTCAGCTGGTTGTTGCTGATGACGATCAGGAAGTACTGCATTCCTTTTTCGATGCCGCGGTCGCGCACGCCTTTCGCGACGAACTCGTAGAACTCGTTGGCGAGATCGTCGGCCTCGTCGAGGTCGTTGCCGTACTTCGCGCAGTTCCAGCAATCCCTGCGCAGCGTCTCGTCGCCCGCGAAATTGCGAAGCAGCGCCGCGTTGATTTCGGGCAGGGTGTATTTCTTTTCCTCGAACACCAGTTTGCGGATCGCGACCAAGGCGTCGGAGGTGTTGATGTTGCCGTACGTCTCGCAGGTGCCGCCGAGATAACGCACCCCGCCGTCGAGCAGCGATTTTCCGCGCGCGATGCAGTCGTCGGTCAGGATGCTCGGGAACAGAAAGCTGACGTGGTCGTTCATCACCTTGAAAGAAGTCAACTGCGCGTCGACCGCGAGGTCGAAGTAGTCGTCGAGCAGATCTTTGTACCCGTCGTAGAAGCTCTCGAATGTCTTGTGCGTCTCGAGCGGCGCGATCGTCCGGCCGCCGCTGCGGTCCTTTCCGTCGACGGGGTCGATACCGCCGTTCAGGTAGGCGGTCAGGATTTTGAGCAGATTGATGCAGATGTTGGGGGTGCCGGTGCTCTGCCCCTGAATGACAAACTCGGTGCAGCCGAACGGGACGTACTGCTCGGCGGCCTTTTCGTCGATGCGCATACCGAACTGGACGCCCGGAATGTGGACGTCGTCGTTGTACAGCGTGGGGTAGGTCGCGCCCGCGCCGAGCGCGTCGAGCGCCTCGTCCCAGATCGCGTCGTCGGTGTCGCGGTCGACCCGCAGCGTAAATTGCGGTTCGACGTAGCGGCAGTCCTTCGCGACCTTCATGGCGATGTGCAGAAAGACGTCTGCTTCCTTCGGGTGCCGTCGCCCGCGCCCGCCCACGATCACGCGGCCGTTGACGGTGGTGCGGCGGTTCTCGATCATGCGCCACAGCGAGCGGACATAGTTGTAGGCGCTCTCGTCGGTCAGCCGCCCGCCGGCGAGGTCGCGCACCAGAAACGGGCCGAGCAGATCGTCGAGCCGCCCGTAGTTGATGCAGCCCGCCAGCATGGCGTACAGCCAGAACAGCTGCAATGCGTCGTGGAAGGTGGCCGGCGTCTCGCGCTGGATCCGGTCGAGCGAATCGGCCATCAGCAACAGTTGTGCGCGGCGGCTTTCGTCCGCGGATTCCGCGTCGGTGAGCGCCATTCGGCGCAGATGCGCGGCGCAGGCGCAATACAGGTCGAGGCAGCGCAGGCTCGACGCGTAAAAGGGGTTGCCCGGATCCGTTTCGGCGGCGCGCGTAATTTCGGCGCGGAGCCCCGGAATACCGAGATCGATCAGTTTTTGGTAGTCGAGCATCATGCCCGAGAGCCGCGCCGTCGCGATAAGCGGGTAGTCGCAGTCGATGAAACGGCCGATCGTGTTCTCGGTCAGCACGTCCTTGCAGTAGATCGTCTTGACGTCGTGGTCAAGCCAGTAGTTGTATAAATCGTCGACGCGCCGGATGTCGCGCGCATCGGTCAGCTGTTTCTGGAAATCGCGCAGTTTGCTGAAGACGCAGTAGAACCCGACGCCGCCCAGCGAGGTGACGGAGCCGAACCCGATCGGCAGGAAATCCAGGCGTCCCGCGAAGAGGTCGTCGGATTCGATAGGGCGGAACAGCGCAGGGTACAGCACCTGCAGGCAGGCGATCTCGCGCGCCTCGCGGGAATCGCCGCTGTGGGCGCAGTGCGCCTCGGTGAAGCGCTCCAGGATATCCAGCTGCTCGGCCAGAGACTTGGCGGGCGGCAGTTTTTTGCTGACTTCGACGTTCTGGGCGCCGTTGACATCGAATTGGACCATAGTGCGCTCCTGATAGTTGCTAGACATTAGACATTAGTGACTAGTGAAAGGTAATGCCGCTGCGCGGCATTTTGGGATTAAGGGCTTTGTAGCCGAGCGACTTAGGGACGCCGAGCGTCCCCGGGGGATCCTCTCTTTGGACTTCGTCCAAATTCACCTTAGGACCTTTTGCGGAGACGAGGAGGCCTCGGATTCATTACCGCCGCTACACGGCGGTTCTCCTCGGCATTCGCGCTGCGGCGCTCGCGACGTAGCGGGAAGCCTTTCGCCGAAACAGCTCTTGAACGGCGAAAGCGACTAGCGCAGTCCACCGACGCCCTTGCCCTTGCTCTTTCCCAGCTTTCGCAGAGCGATCACCGCGAAAAGGTGGTAGTGCGCAATCGCCGTAGTGAGGGCGTTTACAACCGAACAGGCGATGCGCAACGTGCCTTTTGCGGAAACGAGGAGGCCTCGGATTCATTGCCGCCGCTACACGGCGGTTCTCCTCGGCATTCGCGCTGCGGCGCTCGCGACGTAGCGGGAAGCCTTTCGCCGAAACAGCTGTTGAACGGCGAAAGCGACTAGCGCAGTCCACCGACGAGTCAGTGGCTGCTCTTCTCATCCTCCCGCCAGTTGTTCCGGTACCCGGACAGCAGGTCGACGAACCGCTTGGCGATGAGGTGCGGGCGGGTGATGGCGCTGCCCACAACCACGGCGTGCGCGCCGAGATACAGGCATTTCATGGCGTCCTCCGGTGTGTAGATGTGCCCCTCCATGATGATGTAGGCTCTGTCGCCGAAATCGCGGCACATCTTGGCAAAAGTGCGGAAATCCGGCCCCTCGATGTGGTCGGTCTCGTCGGTGTAGCCGTACAGCGTCGGCCCGACGATGTCGGCGCCCATCTCGGTCGCGCGCTTCGCCTCTTCGTAGTTGGAGACGTCGGCGAAGAGAATGGCGTCGGGAATCTCTCTCTTCAGCTCCGCGAACAACTCGTAGGCGGGCCGCCCGTCGGCGTTCCGCTGCGCGGTGCAGTCGAGTGCGATGATCTCGGCGCCGGCCTCCCACACCTCCACGGCGGATTTCAGCGTCGGCGTGATGAAGACGCGGGTGCCGGGATTCCAGATCTTGTAGAGGCCGATCAGCGGCAGGTCGACCGCCTGCTTGATCGCGCGGATCTGCTCGGGCGAATTGGCGCGGATCCCGACCGCACCCGCCCACTTGGCGGCGATCGCCATCTTTACAACAAAATCCTCACTGTAGACCGGGTCGTCGTGCTGCACCTGACAGGACACGATCAGCCCGTTTTTCAGGGAATCCAGCAGCGCTTTTTTCTTCGGATCCGTTGTATTCATAACCACCTCACCAAAAATAATCAAATAGTATCAAAATCTATCATTATTATATGCTGACCGGAGCGTAAAATCAAGTGCTACGGGGCTTTTTGAGTATATTATGCCAACATAAAGCCCGCGGATGCCTGTTGCACCGGCGGGCGGGAGATCGCAGCGTCGTTTTTGGGACTATTCCACGAATTCGAACCGTTCGTGGACAAAGGGCGGATCGGGGGTGTCGCAGAAGACGCGGTCGAATTTGTCGAGCTCCGTGAACTTCAGGAACGAGGAGCGGTTCAGTTTCGAGGCGTCGATCAGCAGGTATTTTTTCGCGGAGCTGCGCAGCGCGATGTGCTTCATGTTCAGTGAGTCGATGTTGGTGGTGTAGGTCATGCCGGTCTCGGGCTCGACGCTGGAACAGCCGAAGAAGCCGATGTCGAAGTGGAAGCGGCCGAGAGCGTGCTGCGCGTCCGGGCCGACGTTCATCGTGTAGTGGGGCAGGAAGATGCCGCCGACGACGTGGATGCGCGCGACGGGGTTGACCAGTTTGCGCACGACGAGCTCGTTGTACGTCACGATGTCGATGGGCAGGTCGGCGAGATAGTCCGTCAGCTCGGCGATACTGGTGCCGCCGTCGAGAAACACGCAGTCGCCGGGCCGAACCAGCTGCGCGGCTCGACGCGCGACGCGCGCCTTCTCGTCGCGGTTGATGGCCTGCTTCGAGCTCATGGTCAGCTCGGCGTTGTCGAGATAGTCCTCGAGCGCGGCGCCGCCGTGGACCCGCTTTAGCTTTCCGGCGGCCTCCAGCTTCTCGAAGTCGCGCCGAACCGTGATCTCGGAGGTGCCCAGCTGCGCGGCGATGTCCTTGAGACTGACGATGTTGCTTTTGTTGAGGCACTCCATGATGAAGACGCGGCGTTCGGATGCTAACATGATGTTTCCACTCTTTCGGATGTCGTTGGTTGTGCCAGGGTCGTGAGGACGGCCTCGAAGGTGCCGGAAAGGCGGACGGTACCGCTGTCGGCGGTGATGAAAAAGCTGTCTCCGGCGGCGACGGGACAGACGATGCCCCCGTTTTCGAGCAAACCGCCGCCACGCAGCGCCACGAGCGAGACAAAGGAATTCGGGTCGATTTCGATCGACGCGGTCTTTGCGGAATCGAGCAAAATGCTGCGGAAATAGGCGCAGTCGCACAGAACGGTGCCGAACGGGGTGGTCGCGGGGCTGCCGTCGGACGGCGGCGCGCCCGAGAAGTCCATGACGGCGAGCGCCTGTTCGGTGTGCAGCGGCCGCGGGTTTCCGTCGGCGTCGACGCGGTTATAGTCGAAGACGCGGTAGGTGATGTCGGCGTTTTGCTGAACCTCGCAGATCAGGCAACCCGCACCGATCGCGTGCACGGTTCCGGCCGGAATGAAGTAGGTCTCGCCGGTGCGGACGTCGTACCGGACCAGCAGATCGCAGACGGTGCCGTCGCCCAGCGCGCGGGTGAAATCGGCGCGCGTGACGCCGGGTTTGAGGCCGCGGTAGAGAAAAGCGCCGTCCGCGGCATCCACGATGTGCCAGAACTCGGTCTTTCCGGCGCTGTTCCCGGTTTGCCGCGCCTGTTCGTCGTTCGGGTGCACCTGAATCGAGAGCGGCTGCGCCGCGTCGATGAGTTTGATCAGAATCGGGAAGGGTTCGCCGCGGCGGTACGCAAGCCCCAGCTGTTGCTGCGTCAGGGTGTCAAGCAGCGCGGGGAACGGCGCGCCGGTTGCGGCGACGGTACTTGCGCCCGCGGGGTGCGCCGACAGCTCCCAGCTCTCCGCGATGCGGGTTCCGCGCGGCGCCTTAGCGAAATCGTCGGCCAGACGGGTGCCGCCCCAGAGGTAATCCTTGAGCGCGGGGCGCAGCTTAATAACCGGCATTGATCACGGTGCCGTCGTAGCCCAGCACGACCGGGGTCGACTTGTAGCCGATGCCCATGCGGTCGACGCCCATATCGATGAAGTTGAAGAAGGTCTCCTGATTGCGGATGCCGCCCGACGCTTTGACCTTGCAGCGGTCGCCGCAGATGGCCAGCATCGCGCCGATGATCTCGGGGGTCGCGCCGTCGCTCCTGCCGCCCGTGAAGAAACCGGTGGAGGTCTTGACGAAATCGCTGCCCGCCTCAATGGCGATCTCGGTGGCTTTTTTGATCTCGTCGAGCGTCAGCGCGTCGGTCTCGAAGATGACCTTAACGGCGGTACCGTACGCGTGGCAGGCCTCGTTGACGGCGCGCAGATCGGCGCGGACGGCGTCCCACAGCCCGCTGCGGATCCAGCCGTAGTTCGAGACGATGTCGAGCTCGAAGATGTCGCCGCGCTTGCAGTACGCCTCGGCCTGCGCCGCTTTCACGGGCGTGGTGGAGAGGCCGAACGGAAAGTCGCAGACGACGCAGATCTTCGTTTCGGTTCCGGCGGTCAGCTCGGCGGCGATATCGAGGGAGGCGGGGTTGATGCAGACGGTTCTGCAGTTGTAATCGACGCCTTCCTGAATATACTTGCGGATTTCAGCCTGCGTGAATTCGGGTTTCAGCACCGATTGGTCGATGTATTGCGCGAGCTCTTTGACGGACATTTCGCTTGCTTTTTTGGTGGGAATCATGGTTGCACCTCTATCTTTTTTGTTATAATTTTCAGTCGATTTTCGTTGAAACAGAACGTTGCAAAACGACATTCAATCGGGTATCATAAAGCTACAAATTCGATCTAAAACGGAGGATACGCATGGACAAAACGAAGATTGCCCTGTTGGGAACCGGTTTTATTGCGAATATACATGTCGAGAGCTACCACCGCTTTGTGCCCGACGCCGAGGTCGTTGCCGTGTACGGCCGCAATCTCGAAAACACCCAAAAATTTGCCGAGAAATACGGGATTCCGAAGGCCTACGACGACGTCGACAAATTGCTCGCGGAGTGCGCCGTGGATATCGTCGACATCTGTCTGCCGAACTACCAGCACCACGAATTTTGCATGAAAGCGGCGCGCGCCGACAAGCATATCATCATCGAGAAGCCGCTGGCGCTGACACTGGAGGAGGCCGACGAGATGATCGCCGAGTGCAGGACGCGCGGCCTGCTGCTCTGCTACGCCGAGGAGCTCTGTTTCGCGCCGAAGTACGAGCGTGTCCGCGCGTTGGTCGAGAGCGGCGCCGTCGGGGAGGTCTATCTGCTGAAACAGGCCGAGAAACACAGCGGGCCGCACAGCAAGTGGTTCTACCAAAAAGAGACGGCGGGCGGCGGCGTCATGATGGACATGGGATGCCACGCGCTGGCGTGGTTCCGCTGGATGAACAAGAACAATCCCGTCAAAACGGTGTACGCCCAGATGAATACGGTATTGCACGACACCGACTGCGACGACAACACGATTACCATCGTCGAGTTCGAGAACGGCGTCACCGCGATGGCGGAGGACAGCTGGGCGCGGCACGGCGGCATGGACGACCACATCGAGGTGTACGGCACGCGCGGCGTCTCCTACGCCAACCTGTTTCAGGGCAACGCGGCGCTGACCTACAGCTGCGACGGCTACGATTACGCGATGGAAAAGGCGGGCACGACGCAGGGCTGGACGTTCACGGTGTTCGAGGAGGCGTTCAACCAGGGGTACCCGCAGGAGCTGAAACACTTTGTGGACTGCGTCCGGAACGGCAAGACGCCGATTGTGACCGGCGAGGACGGACGCGCGGTGCTGGAGATCATCTACGCGGCGTACGCCAGCGCCAAGAGCGGGCAGAAAGTGAAACTGCCGTTCAGCGCAAAAGTGAAATACCCGGTCGAATTGATGTTATAAGAAAGATGCAAAGAGGTGGCTTGGCCACCTCTTTTCAGTTGTGAGTACGGAGGACCAGCCAAGGGCAAGTCCAAGGGCAAATTCAAGGGAAAGAGATGGGCAGGGAGAAGGGAAAGGGGTTTACAACTTATCCTGGGCGCCTAAGAGCGCGGCGCCGATGATGCCGGCGTCGTTGCCGAGTTTCGCGCGGATGATGGGCGGAACGCCGAGCAGCACAGGCTCGTAGTAGAGCTCGAACACCTTTTTGCGCAGCGGGTCGAACAGCATCTCGTCGCACTCGTTGCTGATGCCGCCGCCCAGAATGATGACCTCGGGGCGCAGCGTCGTGATAAAGCTGGCGATGCCGTTGGCGAGGTAGAAAATGTATTCGTCGACCACCGCGATCGCGGACGCGTCGCCCTTTTTAGCGGCGTCGAACGCGAGGCGGCCATTGACCTTGCGGATATCGTAGTCGCACATCTCGCACATCAGCGAGCGCGGGTTTTTGCCCATCGCGACGATCGTCTCGCGGATCAGCGCCGTCACGGAGGCGTAGGACTCGAGGCAGCCCTTCTGGCCGCAGGTGCAGGGAACGCCGCCCGCGACGATCGTCGAGTGGCCGGGTTCGAGGCCGATGCCGTCGCCGCCGAGAAACAGCTTGTTGTCGAGAATGATCGAGCCGCCGACGCCCGTTCCGAGTGTCAGCATCAGCGCGCTGTTGTACGCGACCGCGGCGCCCGCAAGCACCTCGCCGAGCGCGGCGCCGTCGGCGTCGTTCGCAAGGCAGATCGGGATGTCCCAGCTCTTTTTGAACTCGCCCAGGAAATCGCAGTCCTTCCAGCCGAGGTTGTTGGCGAACACAATATTTTTGGTCTTGGGGTGAATCGTGCTCGGCACGACGACACCGATGTAATCGATGTCCTTTTCCGTCAGCCCCGCCATCTCGAGCGCCTTTTTTCCGGCGGCCGCGATCTCGGCGACGGTCTGTTGAAAGCTCTGCTGGCGGTTGGTTTTTACGTTGTGTTTCGCCACGAACCGGTAGGTCTCGTCAATGACGCCGACGGCAATGTTGGTGCCGCCCATATCGATGCCCAGATAGTGTTTCATGCGGTTTCTAAACTCCTACTTTTTTCAGTTTGCCATCTAAAAAGGCTTTGGCGCGCGGGATATCGTCCTCGTCGAGATGCTCGATGATGAGCGGGATATTGGGGTGATCCTTCGCCAACAGTTCCAGATACAGGTCGTAGTTCAGGACGCCGAGCCCGCAGGCCGGCAGCTCGACGTCGCCCGCGCCGCGGAAGGTGTGGGATTCGTCGGCGTCGATGTCGGCGTGTTTCTCCGAGGTGTCGGTCGCGCGCTTGCAGTCCTTCGCGTGAGCGATCTTCATAAACGGCGACAGGCGGTCAAAGATCTTGCGCAGCGTCTCGTCGACGTGGTCGATGTTGCCGGAATCGAAGTAGTTGGTCGGGTCGCACAGCAGCGCGAGGTGGCTGGAACCGACATCGCTGAACAGCCGCTCGATCTGCTCGACCGAGCCGATGACATTGTTGACGTAGTTCTCGATCAGGAACGTCACGCCGTTCTCCTCGGCGCAGGCGACGATGTCCTTGACGACGGCCAGCGTCTCCTGATAGACCGATTCCTCGGCGTTGCGGTCGTCCCAGACCCAGTCGCTCTCCTCGTTGTAGGTGCCGGTCTCGCTGGCGACGTAGGTGCAGCCGAGGTCGCGCGCGAAACGAATCATGGTTTTCAGGTAATCGATGTTTTTCTCGCGGATCGCTTTGTCGGGGTGGATGAAGTTGGTGTAGCCCGACACGCAGATCACCGGGAGGTTCGCGTCGCGGAGTTTATTGCGGATCTCGACCGCTTTCTCTTTCGTCAGCTCGCCTTTTGCGGCGTCGCAGTCCTTGAAGGAGACGTCGAGCTGCACGCAGTTGAAGTCGCTCGCCTTGATGCGCCGGATGACCTCATCGACGTTGTAGGGATAGTAGCCGGTAAAGATGCCTACACTGATCATAATAAACTCCTTCTAGCGCAGAATGTCTGCTAATTTGACCGTTTTTTGTTCGCGGATCGAGGCGTAGCACGCCTCGACGCACGCGATGGTGTTGATGTTGTCCCCGGCGCTGATCTCGGGTTCCGTGCCGTTCTCGACAGCGCACAGCAGGCTCGACATCGTGCCGCGGAACGCGTCGGGGAACCACACGGTGTCCCACGACGGGGCGATCCATGTGTTCGGATACGCCTTGCACGTCATCTTGAAGGTGCTGGGCTCGCGGGCGGGGTAGAGCGGCCAGCCGATGGTGCCGGTCGCCATGCCGTCGGTGCCCTCGACGCGCCACTTGATGTAGATGTCTTTTTCGCAGGGGTCGCCCGGCCACGCCCAGACGTCGTCGAGGCTGGTCGCCATGAACCCGTTGTCGTACTGGTAGGTGTACTGGGTGATGCCGTCGACGTGGGGGAACTGCGAGCGGGGATCGGTCCGGCACACCGTCGTGATGCGGTCGGGGTCGCCGAACAGGTAGCGGAAGATATCGATGTGGTGGATGCCCATACCGAACAGCTCGAGCTTGTCGTAGGACTTTAAGAACTCCTGCCAGTGCGGAATGGCGCGCATCTCGATGGTGCCCAGCACCGGGGCGCCGAGCAGCCCCTGATCCAGCACATATTTCAGCGCGCGCATCGACTGGTCGTACCGCATGTTGGAGTTGACGCCGATCTTGACGCCGCTCTCGTCGCCGAGCCGCACGATCTCGCGGGTGTCGGCCAGCGACATCGAGATCGGTTTCTGGCACAGAATCCCCTTGATGTTGGGGTGTTTGACCGCCTCCCGGACGACTTCGAGCTGGAGGTGGGGCGGGATCGCGATGTCGATGATCTCGAGGCTGTCGTCCTGCAGCAGTTCCATCCAGCCGTCGTACACCTTCGGGATGCCGAATTCTTTTGCGACGGCCTCACTCTGGGCGCGGTCCGCAGAGGCGATCGCCTCGGCCTGAAAGCCCATGTCGCGGTATGCGACGAGCTGGCAGTCCTTCATGATAAAGCCCGCGCCGATCGCGCCGATCCGCCAATCCTTGCGGCGGGGAAGCGGCGCGAGGGTCGCGTCGACGATTTTTTGGGTCAGCGTTTTCAGATCATCCATTGGCAGCTCCTCAGGTGTTAATTTGTTCCAGAACATCCATCACGGCCAGCAGTTCGTCCGCCCGCGCGCAGCCCGCGCCGCCGAGCCGGATCTTCTCCAAAAAGTCGGTCAGCTCGGCGTAATAGATGCCGGTCGGCGGCACATTGATGCCCGTCGAGATCGTGATTTCCTCGGAAGTGTCGAAGACGCGGGGCGCGTGGTCGAATTGGTACGCGACGACCTGCTTTCCGTCGTTGACAACGACGGCGTTCTCGAAATAGACGCGCCAGACCGCCGTGAACGGGAAGTCGGCGTTGTACCACGCGGCCTCGGCGGCGACGTTCAGCGTCGGGTAGCCGTAGAGGAAGCGGTAGTGCTCCTTGTAGGCCGCCGTCCTGTTGCCGCAGCTCGTGTACGACACGGTTTCGGGCGCGCCGAACAGGCTGACGATGAGGTCGAGGTCGTGGATATGAAGGTCGAAGGGCAGCAGACCGCTCTTGCTCTTGTCGAACAGCCAGCCGTCCTTGATCCACCGCGGACAGCCCGACAGCCGCAGAAATTCGGCGTCGAGCACCGCGCCGTACTCGCCGCGCTCGATCAGGCCGCGCAGCACCTTCGTCTCGGGCGCGTACTGGACAACCTGCGCGATGAACAGCTGTACGCCGTTCTCCGACGCGGCGTCGATCATCTCGGCTGCGTCGGCTTTACACAATGCAATGGGCTTTTCGCAGATTACGTTGATTTTGGCGCGCAGCGCGGCGAGCACATGGGTCTTGTGCAGGAAGGTCGGTGTGCACACATCGACGACGTCGAGCGCCGCGTCGCGCAGCATTGTCTCGAGGTCGGTGTAGCAGACAGCGCCGATCTCAGCCGCTTTTTTTGCGCCCGCCTCGGTGGGGTCACAGACGGCGGCGACGGTGCAGTTTTCGATGTGGGCGTAGTTGGCGATATGGACGCTGCCCATGCCGCCCGCGCCGACCATACCGATCCGCAGTTTTTTTGTCAGCATAATTCTCCTTACAGGAATTGGTTCATGTAGCGGTAGCTCTGCTCGATGCCGCTCTGGACGTCGGCGATACAGGCT
The DNA here is from genome assembly GCA_031554355.1 of Oscillospiraceae bacterium. GTDB lineage: Bacteria > Bacillota > Clostridia > Oscillospirales > Ruminococcaceae > JAVBRN01. The sequence goes on along the minus strand of JAVBVJ010000155.1, from coordinate 11,311 downwards.
TCGTACGCCTTGTCCTCGACCTCGATGCAGGCGGGGCCGGTGTAGCGGATGTCGTTGAGCGCGCTGCAGAACGCCGCGAAATCGACGCCGCCAAGCCCCGGCAGTTTCGGCGAATGCCACAGCGCCGGATAGGAGAACGCGCCGTAGTAGTCGAGTTTTTCTTTGTAGATCTTAATGTCCTTGAAGTGGACGTGGAAGATTTTATCTTTAAAGTCGTACAAGGGTTTGACGTAGTCCGCCATGATGAGATAGGGGTGGGACGGGTCGTAGTTGAGACCCAGATAATCGCTCGGAATGCGCTTGAACATCTGCTCCCAGATGTAGGGCGTGCAGGCGAGATTGTTGCCGCCCGGCCACTCGTCCTTCGTGTACAGCATCGGGCAGTTCTCAATTGCGACACGCACTTTTTTGCTCTCGGCGTGCTTGATAATCGGCGTCCAGATCTGCTCGAACAGATCGAGGTTCTCCTCGACCGTCTTGGTCTTGTCCTTGCCGATAAACGTCGTGACCATGTTGATGCCCATCGCCGCCGAGACGTCGATCAGCGCGTTGATGTGGTTCGCCGCGACGGTGCGCGTCTCGGGGTCGGCGTCCATCGGGTTGGGGTAGTAGCCCAGCGAGCTGATCTCGATGCCGCGGTCGGCCGCGTATTTTTTGTAGTAATCCATCTTCTCCTGGGTGATGCCGTCGATGTCGATGTGGGTGATACCGGCGTAGCGGCGAACCGCCTTGCCGACGGGCCAGCAGCACACCTCGACGCATTGGAAGCCGACCTTCGCGGCGTAATCCATCACTTCTTCAAACGTAAAATCGGGCAATATTGCGGAGACCAAACCGAGTTTCATCATAACCGTTCCTCTTTCTACTGTTGTTTTATTTGTTCTTTCAAAAAGTTTACAGCAAGCAAAATATCGGCGGCGGCGTCGCTGCTGACCTCGCGCTCGATGGTCAGGTAGCCGTCGTATCCGACGTCGGCCAGCGCCTTGAGGTACTGCGGCCAGCGGACGGCGCCCTGCCCCAACGGCTTTTCCTCGAAGAGGTCGGGCAGCGCGGCCAGCGCCTCGATACCGCCCTCCGCGAACATCGCGTAGACCTGCTCGGGGCCGAGGTATTTCTTCAGGATTCCGTCCTTGGCGTGGGTGTGGACGATGCGGCTGCCGGCGGTGTACACGCCCGCGACCTCGTCGACGTCGGTGACCATCACGAGGTTGGCGGGGTCGTAGTTGATGCCGACGCTGCCGCCGCAGCCGTCGACGAACGCGCAGAGGCGGGGGATGGGTTCCGGTCCCGTCTCGATGGCGATGCGGACGCCCCGTTCCGCCGCGTAATTGCCGAGTTCGGTGCAGGCGTCGCGCAGCGCGGTGTAGCGCGGGTCGTTCGTGTTTTCGGGGATGACGCCGATGTGGGTCGTGACGACGGAGCAGCCGAGTTTTACCGCGAGGTCGCAGACCTTTTTCAGATAATCGATCTTAGGCGCGTTCTCGGCGGCGACCTCCAGCCCGTGTCCGCCCGGCATAATCTCGCTCAATTCGCCGCACAGCGCGGTAATGACCTGGCCGCAGCGCTCTGCGGCCGCGCGAATTTCGGCGATGTCCGCATCGGTGATCTCGTAGGGGTTCAGCGTGTTCCAGGCGTAGAGCTGCACGCCCTCGGCGCCGACGCGGCGGGAGGCCTCGATGCCCTCGAGGACGCCCAGACCGAACCAATCGGCCAGTGTCGCGATCTTGAACATGGCGGCTCCTTTTACAGCGTGATCCAGCGGCGCTCTTTGGCGCTGCGGATGATGGCGTCGCACAGTTTCATCTCGCGCGCGCCGGCCTTGAAGGTGGCGAAATCGGACGAGACGGGGCTCTTTGCGGCGATCGCGGCGTAGATCTTGGCGAAATTCTGTTTGAAGGTGTCGGGGAAGCCCTCGACGTGTCCGCCGGGATAGCTGATGATCCTCTTGGTGTTGTCCATCAGAATGGAGGGGTCTTTTACGAGCAGGCCGTTCTGTTTGTCGCGGTAGCCCAGCCAGACCTCGTTGGAGTCCTCGCTGTCCCAGTGCGCGGCGCACTTGCTGCCCGCGATCGACAGCAGCATCTGGTTCTTGCGGCCCGCGAAGACCTGACTGATGTTGCAACAGCCGTGCGCGCCGTTGTTGAAGTGGAACAGGACGGTGGCGTAGTCCTCGGTGTCGATCGGGACTTCCTGATAGTCCTCGGGACGCAGCGCCATGCCGGAGTAGGTGTCGATGGGTTTCAGCGGCTTGTTGCGGGTTTTGTGGAAGATCTCGAAATCGGCCAGCACCTCGGTGACCTCGAGGCCGGTGACAAACTCGGTGAGGTCGAGCCAGTGGGAGCCGATGTCGGCGAAGGCGCGGGAGTCGCCCGACAGCGCGGGTTCCAGCCGCCAGCTGTAGTCGGTGTCGTAGAACAGCCAATCCTGCAGGTAGCCGCCGTGAATCGTGTAGATGTCGCCAAAATCGCCGTTTTGAATCATCTCGCGGAGCTGGTAGGCCATCGGGTAGAAGCGACAGTTGAAGTTCATCGCGTTGACGAGGCCCTTTTTGTTCGCGTAGGCCTCCAGTTCCAGCGCCTCGTCCACTGTCGTCGTCATCGGTTTCTCGCACAGGACGTTGACGCCGTGCTCCAGCGCGTACATCGCGATCTCGAAATGCGTGTTGTTGGGGGTGCAGATGTGGACGCAGTCGAGGTTCTCGTTGTCGATCATGTCCTTGTAGCTCTCGTATCCCTTCGGCACAAAAAGAGCCTCGGCTTTTTTCTGCGCGTCGATGGTGTCGGTGATCGCGACGACCTCCACGTTGCCGAGACGGCGAAGTTGTTCGATATGGACCGCGCCGATAAAGCCGATGCCGATAATTCCTGCCCTGAGTTGATTGGCCATAGCGTCCTCCTAAGAAACATAATAAATACCATAGATGAAATAATTATATAGATTTTGAACTTTTTTGTACATACGCAAAAGCGACAAATACCACAGGTGCTTTCTATAAACTTTTGCGGGAATCCGTGTCGAAAAAGAGTATAAAGAACGTTCGTCACGCGGACCGGCCGCAAAATAAGAGCGGCGCAGCGCGCCGCTACTTTTTGGCGGTAAACGATCCGAGCAGATGGTTATCGAGAATCATGTCGTCGTACCGGAACGCCTCGAGTTTCAGGTAGTACTCGGCGCAGTCGACGATCGCTTTGGCGGGCGCAAGGCCGATCAACTCGCTGCCCGTGATCGTGACGCCGTAGCGCGTGGCCTCGAAGCGGATGGCCTCAAAGACGCGGTAGAGCGGCGTTTTTTCGTAGTCGACCATGTTCATGGAGACCTGCGCGATGCCGCGGTCCTCCAGATAGACCCCCATCGCTTTGCAGGCGACGTATCCGCCCGAGGAGCCGCGGATCGTCTTGGCGATCGCGTTCGCGACGGCGACGTCGGCGGTACTGAGATTGACGTTGAACGCGATCAGCGGTTTGCGCGCGCCGACGGCGGTGATACCCGCGGTCGGGTGCACCTTGCGCTCGCCGAAATCGGGGGCCCATTCGGGCAGCAGCAGTTTGTCCGGCATGCCCTCAAACTGGCCCTTGCGGACCGCCGCGAGGTTGCGGCGCGCCTCGTTGGTCGCGGAGTCCTCGTACAGGAAAACCGGGATCGCGAGCTCGTCCCAGATGCGCGCGGCGAGCTGTTTCGAGAGGGCGACGCATTCCTCGACCGTCACCTCTTTGACCGGCACGAGCGGGATGACGTCGGTCGCGCCCATGCGGGGATGCTCGCCGCTGTGCTGCGTAAGATCGATGTGCGCCGCCGCGCAGCGGCAGAGCTGAAACGCGGCTTCGAGCACCGCGTCGGGGTCGCCGACCAGCGTGAAGACGCTGCGGTTGTGGCTCTGGTCGGACGAGTAGTCGAGCAACGTGACGCCCGGCGTCGACCGTGCTGTCTGCACCAGCAGCGCGATGATTTCGGGGTCGCGGCCCTCGCTGAAGTTGGGGATACATTCGATCAGTTTTGCCATAATTACCTCTATGTTTTTAGTGATTTTCCGTTTTTATAGACGTCCGATACGAGATTGCTGCCGTACCGGTAGAAGATGTAGTCGAGATCGGGCGCGTCCCAGACGACGAGATCGGCCTGTTTTCCGGGTTCGATGCTGCCGAGAGTCTGCGCGCGCCGAAGCGCGGCGGCGGCGTTGAGGGTGACGGCGGTCAGCGCCTCCGCGGGGGTCAGACGATAGCGCAGACAGGCGAGATTCATCGCGAACTGCAGGTTGAGGCTGGGGCTCGAGCCGGGATTGAAGTCGGTCGCGACGGCGACGGCGACGTCCGCCGCAACCATGGCGCGGGCGCGGGCGTAGGGCTTGTCGAGATAGAAGGAGGTGGCCGGCAGCAGCACGGCGATGACGCCGTGTTCCGCCATCGCGGCGATCCCGTCGTCCGAGGCCTGAATCAGGTGTTCGGCGGAGACACAGCCCAGCGTCGCCGAAAGCTCCGCGCCGCCGCCCGCCGCCAGCTCGTCGCCGTGCAGCTTGAGCCCGAAACCGAGCGCTTTCGCAGCGTTCAGCACGGCGGCGGTCTCGTCGGCGGTAAAGACCGCGGGTTCGCAGAAGACGTCGCAGAATTCGGCGAGCCGCTCCGCCGCGACGGCGGGCAGCATTTCCTCACAGACGAGGCGCAGATAAGCCGCGCGGTCGTCCCCGAATTCCCGCGGCACCGCGTGGGCGCCCATGAAGGTCGGAACGACGTCGGCCAGTCCGAGGCCGGCGAGCCTTCGCGCCACGCGCAGCTGTTTGAGCTCGGTGGCGGTGTCGAGGCCGTAGCCGCTCTTGCACTCGACGGTGGTTGCGCCGAACGCGGACATCTCGCGCAGCAGCGCCGCGCTTTTTTCAAAAAGCTGTTGCTCGGTGGCGCTCCGTGTCGATTCGACGGTGTTCAGGATACCGCCGCCCTGTTTCAGGATGTCGAGATAGGGGACGCCCTGTAGTTTCAGCGCCATCTCGTGCTGCCGCCAGCCGCCGAAAACCAGATGGGTGTGGCAGTCGACGAGGCCGGGCGTGACGAGCTTTCCACCGCAATCGACGATGCGGTCGGCGTTCAGGGCGTCGGTGTTCGCGCCGACATAGGCGATCTTACCGTTCTCGATGCCGATGCTGGCGTCGGTGATTTTCAGGATCTCGCCCTGCCGCGCGCCGCTCTGCGCCGCTCTGCCGCGCGGGGTTGCGAGCTGTCCGATGTTCGTGAGCAGAAACTCCATCTCAGCACCCCAGCGCGTCGGCGACCGCCGCGTTGATGAGATCCTCGTCGGGAATCTGCGGCAAAGTGATGTGGCCTTTTCCGGCGTAGCGGCCGTTGTACTCGGCGCTGACCTCGATCGAGGCCGGGTTGCGCGCCCACGCGCGCCGCGCGACGCCGCCCATGACGTCCCACATCATGGCGGATTCGATAATTTGGGCGGCGCGGTCGCTGCCGTCCAGCACCATGCCGAAACCGCCGTTGATGCATTTCCCGATGCCGACGCCGCCGCCGTTGTGCAGCGCGACCAGGCTCATGCCGCGCGCGGCGTTGCCAGCGAAGCACTGGGTGGCCATGTCGGCCATGACATTGCTGCCGTCGCGGATGTTGGAGGTCTCGCGGAACGGGCCGTCGGTGCCGCTGACGTCGTGGTGGTCGCGCCCGAGCATGACCGGGCCGATCTCGCCGCTGCGCACCATCTCGTTGAACTTCAGCGCGATGCGGGTGCGCCCCTCGGCGTCCTGATACAGGATGCGCGCCTCGGTGCCGACGACGAGATTGTTCTTCTCGGCGTCGCGGATCCAGATATAGTTGTCGCGGTCCTGGCCGCGGCGGTCGGGGTCGATGCAGGACATTGCCGCCCGGTCGGTTTTGATCAAATCTTCATGTTTCCCCGAGAGACAGACCCAGCGGAACGGGCCGTAGCCGTAGTCGAACAGCTCGGGGCCCATGATGTCCTCGACGTAGCTCGGGAAGATGAACCCGTCCTTGACGTCGACGCCGTTCTTCGAGACCTCGAGGACGCCTGCGTCGAAGATCGCTTTCAGGAACGAGTTGCCGTAATCGAAGAAGTAGCTGCCGCGGTCGTGCAGCGCGCGGATCAGCTCGAAGTGTTTTCGCAGCGAGCGGTCGACGCACTCTTTAAACGCGGCGCGGTCGCGCGCCAGCAGATCGGTGCGCTCGTCAAACGTCATGCCCTGCGGGCAGTAGCCGCCGTCGTAGGCGTTGTGGCAGGAGGTCTGGTCGGACAGCAGCGGAATCGCGATGTCGTGGTCGACCGCGTACTGCAGCAGGTCGACGATGTTGCCGTGGTAGGCGACGGAGGTGCTCTTTTTCTCGCGGGCAAAGCGCTGCGCGATCTCGAAGGCCTCGGCAGGACTTTCGGCGACCATCGAGACCCAGCCCTGCTTGTGGCGCGTCTCGATGCGCGAGGCGTCGACCTCGGCGATGACGCCGACCCCACCCGCAATCTCGATCGCTTTGGGCTGCGCGCCGCTCATGCCGCCCAGTCCGCTCGTGACGAACAGCACGCCGCTGAGATCGTCGTTCTCATTCAGCCCCAGCTGTGTGCGGCCCGCGTTGAGCCGCGTGTTGAAGGTGCCGTGCACGATGCCCTGCGGCCCGATGTACATCCAGCCGCCCGCCGTCATCTGGCCGTAGTTCGCGACGCCCATCTCCTCGGCGATCTCCCAGTCGGCGGGGTTGTCGAACATGCCGACCATCAGCGCGTTCGTGATGATGACGCGGGGCGCGGTTTTGTGGGAGGGAAAGAGGCCGACGGGGTGGCCGGAGGCGACGACCAATGTCTGCTCGTCGGTCAGCGCCTCGAGGTATTTCTTCGTGAGGCGGTACTGCATCCAGTTGTGGAACACGCTGCCCGTCTCGCCGTAGGTGACGAGCTCGTAGGGGTACAGCGCGCACTCGAAATCGAGATTGTTGTCGATCATGACCTGAAAGGCGCGGCCCTCCAGACAGTTGCAGCGGTAGCGGTCGACCGGCCTGCCATAGATGCGGCCTTCAGGGCGGAAGCGGTATCCGTAGATGCGGCCGTAGGTGACCAGCTCCGCCATAAACTCCGCCGCAAGCGCGGCGTGGTGCCGCTCCGGGATATAGCGCAGCGCGTTCATCAGCGCGATCTTTGTCTGGGCGGGCGACAGGCGGAAACCGCGGCTCGGCGCGCGCCGGATGCCCGGCACAAAGTCGGGGTACGCGGGCAGTTCGCCGTCGAGTTTAATCTGCATACAGTCAAAGGCCTGTTGATTGTTCATATCACACTCCTTGGCATATAGTAGGGCTTATTATAGTAGTTAACAAAAATCATACTTAAAGCGATCAGGTAACAATAAAGGATAGTATTGTTGCACACTATCCTTTGAACGCGATTGCGTCAACTTGAAAAAGGATTCCCTCTCTGATAAACGTTGTTTCGAATGCTTTTCTGGCAGGATATTGCCCATTGAATCTTTTTTTAATGATTTCTCCTAAAAAAGATAAATCCATAATATCCTTAAACAGACAATCCATTTTTACAACGGATTTTAAGGATAAACCAACCGTTTTCAGCCTTTCGTTCAAAAGGTCAAAAGCGCCGTTGATTTGGGCGTCGATCGGTTGTCCCTCATTTCCCATACAATAGCTTATAAATACGTAATCTCCCGCTTCAACGATGCCGGAATGCGCCCATTCATGATCGATTTCGGTTCTTTTTATTTTTTCCATTTTGGACCCTCCCAATAAAACATATTATAGGATGTCGCAGATTTACCGTCAACAAAAAGAAACAGGCGGAATGACCGCCTGTCAGTTCTCTTTTGTGTAATCGATGAAACTGAGGTTGATGTCGACCTCTTTCGCGATGCCGTCGACGGTTCCGTAATGGGTGTACTGGAAAATCTGGAAATCGTAGTAGAAGGTCGGCGCTTTCTCGTTGGGTTCCGCGAGCCAGAAATCGAAGTAGCAGATGCGCGAGAGATCGTAGTATTTGTACGCCAGTTCCTGGTTGAAGTAGATCATCGGCTTGTAGCCGTTGGCCTCGATGATGCTGCAAAACTCGATGGCGCAGTCGGTGATGACGTCGCCCGGCACGTCGTTGGTGCGCGCCTCTGGGTCGCCGACGTGCTCCCAGTCGAACACGATGGGGTAGTCGACATCGTACCCGCGGATCCATTTCAGCACCAGTTCGGCCTCCTCGCGCGCCTCCTCGACCGAGATGGCCTGCGAGTAGAAGTAGATGCCGACGGGGATATCCAGCTCGTTGCATTTGTTGATGTTGTAGATGAAGCGGTTGTCCAGGAACAGACCGCCCTCGGTGTACCCGCGGTACCCCGCGCGGAGAATCGCGAAATCGATGCCCGCGTCCTTGACCGCCTGCCAGTCGATCTCGTCCTGATGGGAGGAGACATCGATGCCGGTGTAGGTCGTGACGGTGTCGGAGTTGTAGACCATCAGCCCCTCTGTCATCTTGAAGGCCTCGGCGGCGTACGGGTTCTCCGGCACATCTTCAATGACAGGGATCTCCTCGCTGCCGTACTGGATGACAAACGGGTCGCGCTCAAGCGGCGGCAGCGCCGGTTCCTTTTTTTTCAGCAAAACGTTGGACAGCACGGCGGAAAGACCGCCCAGAAAGACCGCGCCGACCAGCACGACCGCGATCAGCAGCGCGATGCGGCGCCGCTTGCGCCTTTTGCGCTTGATCGGCGGCTGCGCGGGCGGACGCTGCGGCGTCTGTTGCTGTGGCGCTCGCTGCTGCGGGGGTTCCGGCGGCCGGTCGGAATTCGATTCGGGGTCGGGATTCGCTTTATATATCATTCATTCGTTCCTTTATGAAGTTTCCGTCCCTATTATAGCATATTTCGACAGCATTTTCACGCACCGCGTGCCCCAATAATTGTCAGAACGCGGAAATCGGCGTATAATAGGGTTTATTCCATGCGATATTGAGGGGAAACCATGAAATCCTACCGGAAAGAGCTGCATTTTCACCTTCCGACGCGGCGTGGGCTCACCAACATCACCCGCGACGTCCAGCAGGCGGTCGACGACGCCGGTGTGCGCGAAGGGCTGGTGCTGGTCAACGCGATGAACATTACCGCCAGCGTCTTCATCAACGACGACGAGCGCGGCCTGCACAACGATTTCGAGCGCTGGCTGGAGCAGCTTGCGCCCGAGAAACCGTACGACCGCTACCAACACAACGGGTACGAGGACAACGCCGACGCGCACCTGAAGCGCACGATCATGGGCCGCGAGTGCGTGGTCGCGATCACGAACGGCAAACTGGATTTCGGGACGTGGGAGCAAATCTTCTACTTCGAGTTCGACGGAAAGCGCGACAAACGCGTGCTCGTGAAGGTCATCGGCGAGTAGAAAAAGCCGCAAATGTAATTGACAAAGACGCGGTGATATGATACTATAAATTTCGCCTCGACCGGAGAAAACGGCGGGGTTCGGGAGCAATCCCACAGACATGCGGATGTGGCGGAATTGGCAGACGCGCTAGATTCAGGTTCTAGTGGATTCACCTCCGTGGGGGTTCAAGTCCCTTCATCCGCACCATAGGCGCTTGTATACTCCGCGGAGTATACAAGCGCTTTTTCTTTTAATGATACGAAAAGCGCCTTCACGGGGTATCCGTACCCCCGTGAGGATCTTCCGGCTCTCCGGAGGGTGAAGGGCAAGGGAAGAAAAAAGCAAAGAAACAGGACGCTGTTTATTCCGAGGAATCCCGTTATCCCGCTGCAATAGCCGGCAAGGAAAAGGACTACAGATAATAACGAAAAGCGGAATACGGACAAATAGCAACTTGGAACTATAAATTGTCTGCCCGCCCCACCCCGGATCCGTCGTCCGTAAAATCGCCCGTCCCGCATCGACAAACAGCGAAACAGTCGTTTCTTGAAAAAAGAAACAACCGTTGGTATAATGTGGGTGAGAAATTTGTCTATTATGAACAGAACGTGGGCTTTTCGGGGAGGTGCGATGTTGTACAAGCTGGTCATTGTGGACGACGAGCGGGACGTGCGCGAGCGGTTAACGGAGCTGATCAAAAAAAGCGGCGGCGCGTTCGAGCTGGTCGCGCAGTACGAAAACGGCATCGACGCCTACGAGGGGATTCTGTCGGACGCGCCGGATGTCGTGTTGACCGACATCAAGATTCCCTACATCGACGGCATCGAGCTGTCGATGAAACTGCGCGAAGTGCTTCCGTTGATTAAGATTATTATCATCACCGGGTTCGACGAGTTCGACTACGCGAAACAGGCGGCGAACCTCGGGGTCGTCGGCTTTATCAGCAAACCGCTGACACAGACCGATATGAACGATATTCTCAAGCGGACGAAAGATCAGCTGGACGACGAGTATCTGAACGCGGAGAACCTGAATCAGTTGGAGGCGTTCTACGAGAACAACCTGCCGATCATCCGCGAGAGCGACCTGTTCCGGCTCTCCAACAGCTCGGTCGTGACGGAAGCGTTCGAGCAGAAACTGCGCTACAACCACATCGATCTCGACTGCAGATATCTTGCGGTCTGCCTCTTCGACTTTGATGCGCCGGAACAGGATATGGGCCCCGGCTCGCACGAATTGACGTTCGCGTATCTGCGCAATCTGATCCGTGAGCAGAAGCAGGAGATCTACAGCTTCGACCTGTTCGGCCGCTACGAAAAGCTGGCCATGATCATCAAGTGCAACACGCCGCGCGGCATCGACGAATTGGAGCGGCTGATTGCGCAGATGGTTCTGCGCACCTCCCGTTTTTCCGCTGCGCCGCTCAGCGCGGGCATCAGCGAGATCCACGAGAACGACCGCAACTTCAAAAAGATGTTCTTTGAGGCGTCCACCGCGCTCGAGCAGCGGGCGATGATGGGCGGCGGGCAGACATTCACCTACCGGAACGTCACCCAGAATCCTTTTTCCGTCGTGGCCGAGAGCGGGGTCATCAACGAGCTCGGGTTTCTTGTGAAGTACAAGCCGATCGAGGAGTGCCGGGAAGCGCTGCAAAGAATGCAGCAGGACATCAGCCGCTCCAATCCCGGCGCGGGGTATCACTATGTCGCGACCGGTATCCTGAATGTGCTGATCAAGGCCTGCGAGGACCAGCAGCAGCTGTACGACCGGTACAAGGCCAGCGGATCGCTGCACAAAAAGCTGCTGGACATCAAGACCGGCGACGAGATCTTCGCGTTCTTCGAGGAGCTGATCGCGGCGATCAAGGAGATCAACAACCGAATCCTCGTGGACAGCGTGGCGTTCAATCTGCAGAAGATTGTCGGCTACATGGAGACGCATTTCGCCGACCAGTCTCTTGACTTCGAGAC
>JAVBVJ010000152.1:0-36566 GCA_031554355.1 Oscillospiraceae bacterium | reverse complement strand
GCCGAGCTGCACGCTCAACCGACGGATCAGCGCCTGCTTTTCGGGATCCCGAAAGATATTGAACCCGTCCGTCGTCACAATAATGCCGTCGTAAAGGCCGTCCAGCTTGATCTTGTCGTAGCGCCCCTCGACCACCAGCGCCTGTTTGAGGCCGATCATGCCGATACCGCCAGACAGATCTCCGCCATCTTTTGTTCCAGAATCGTGCGATGCGGAACCGGCGACGACTTCAGCTGCATCTCCAGATCGCAGAGAATGCCGAGAATCCGCTCCAGCTTTGCAATCGCGTACTTCATGCAGTTGTCATAGGCGATCGAGATTTTGCGGTCGCCTTTTTTATAGTTGAACCGCTCGATCACCTCGGCCAGCGGCTTGCGCTGTTCGCGCACCAGCCGCGCGCAGTACAGATTGACGAACGCTGTCGACACGACCGCGACAATCGCCAGCGACTCGGTGCGGTCGTCGAGCATGGTGCCGAGCATTGCCATCACCTCAGCGGTCTTGCCGCGCTCCAATGCGCTGAGCATGCGGTAGACGCCGATTTCGGCCGAGCGCACCCCGATCGCCTCCACCTGCTTCTCCGTGATCTCGGTGTAGTTCGCAAGGCCCGCCAGTTTTTTGATCTCGCTTTGAATCAGCAATAAATCCTCGCCGCACAGCGTTGTGAGCTCCTGCAATGCGCGGTCGTTGATCGCGCAGCCCTCGGCTTTGGCGATCTGCTGGATGTAGCGCCGCAGTTCCGCGCCCTCCTTGGTCATCGCCGCGACCACCGCGCTGCGCGGTTGCTTCGAAAAGAAGTCCAGCGCCTTGTTCGACGGCTCGTACCGCCGGTCGTCGGAGAACTGGCTGAAAATCAGTACCAGATTGTCGGGAATCTCTGTCAGCAGCTCGCCCAGCAGCGCACGTGCCTCCGCGGGAAGCGTGTTGACGTTGAAATCCTCGACCAATGCGACGCGCATCTCGCCGAGCAGCGAAAAGCTGTAGAACAGCTCGGTGAACTCGCCGTCAGTCAGCGTCTTCGGCGTAAAACGCAGGAAATCCGAATCCCCCTCGCCGAGCGCGGCGCGGACGATGCGGTGGATACTGCGGTCGATCAGGTAGGCGTCCGTCCCCGTCACATAATATAGCGACAGCACCCCGTCCTTTTTCAGACTCTCTTCGATTGTAATGTCATTCAGTTTCTTCAATGTTCCGCCACAACCTTTACGAGTCCGTTCGGTTTAAAGTATACGGCCAGGATGCCGTCCGCGGGATACTCTTTCGTCTTTCCGTCTTGCCCGGTGAAACCGATGTGCGGTTCGGGCGCGGCACCGTCGCCGGTCAGCGCGAGCACGATGTCCGGCTGGTTCGCGAGGGTTCCTTCACCGCGCAAAAACGTCAGCGTCAGGTCGCCACAGCGAACGGAGCAACCGCCAGTCTCAAGATACCCCTCGAACCGGCCTGTCCGAAAGCGGTAACCGCTGTCGATCAAAAGGATCTCCGGATTCCTGCCCGCGCGCATCGCGTAGATCGCGCTTTCCGGAAACTGCCGCAGCAATTCTTTTTCAGCGGCGTCCTTCAGGTTTCCGGCGAGATAGATCGCCTCCGGGTCCGCCATCTGACGGTTGCTGAGGTCAGCGCGCAGATAGGCCGCGTCGTTCGCGCTTAAATCGTAGATCACCACGACACTGCCGTTTCCATCGTGCAGGATCACCGCCTGATCCCGGTAAAGAAACAGCGCCGGATCCCCCATCGTGAAGTACACGCGGGACAGAATGCCGATCAGCACGACGATCGCGACACAGAATCCGACCAGCGCTACGCGGGCCTTCTTCTCTTTTCGGAATAACAGTATCAGCGCAACAGCCGCGAGATACAGCAGCAGGATCTTCAGCCAACCGTATCCGGTCGAGACCGCGGCGAAGGAAAAGGAGGCGAAAAAGCGGGCCAGCAGCGCGATTAGTTTCGCCGTCACCCCGGCAACCAGCCCGGCGATACCGGCGACGAAGTTGACCGGAATCATCGTCAGCAGCGCGCTGACGAACAGATACGGAATCGCCGCAATCACCGGAATGTTGCAGAGTGGCGCAACGATGCTGAGCGGAATGTTGAACAGCACCAGCAGCGGGAAAGTCACTGCGCTGATCGTCGCGGTCATGGCGAGCGCGTTCACCAGCCATTTCGCAAGGCGCGCCCACCGCGTTTTGCCCGTAAACTTATGGATGATCGCCGCCTCGACCGGCGGGTATACCACCGTCAGCGCCAGGCAGCAGCCGAACGACAGCAAAAACGAGAGATCCTGTATTGCGCCCGGCGAGACCGCGAGAATAACAAACGCCGCGGCGGCCATCGCGGTAATCGGATCACTGCGCCGCAGGAACACGACGCCGATGTAGGAAAACAGGCTCATGATGCAGGCGCGCAGCACCGACGGGTGCAACCCGTAGTAGAGCAGACAGAACGCCGTCAGCACGAGTAGAACGGTCAGCCGTATCAGCGGTTTCGCTTTTACGCGGTCGAGCATCCGCATGACAAGGCCGATCAGCAGCGAGATGTGCAGCCCCGACACCACCAGCACATGCGAGATGCCCGCACGGCTGAACGCCACCTTCAGTTCGGCGCTGAGCCGGGACTTCTCGCCGGTCACGACCGCGACGGCGATATCCCCCTCTTCGCCCGGCAGCCATTGCCGGATCGACCGGATCTGATAGTCGCGCACCGCCGCAGCGGCGGCCATCAGCGGATACTGCCGCTTGCGAATCCCGGTGATCTGCTCGACTTCGGTCTGCATCGAGACATTGGAACTGTACGGGTTCTGTCCGCTGACGAACGCCATGACCGCGGTAAACTCGTCCCCCTGCGCCAGCGGCTCTCTGGTGAAAAAGGAGATCTCAAAATCTTTCGCTGCGCTGTCCGATACCGCCGTCACTTTGGCGGTGACCAGCGTCCAGCCCGAATACTCGTCGGTGTCGGAGACGCGCGCGGTCACCGCGCGCGTCTCACCGGACAGCGCGCCGTAGATGTTCGTCATGCGCAGCTGCTGGATGCCCCAACAGACCACCGCAAGCGCGACGGCGCAAAGCGCAGCCATAGCGGCGCGCGCTTTTTGGGGCGCACGGCGGGCAAACCAGGCTGCAGCCACAACCGCAGCGATCGCCGCCGCAACCGCGCCGAAAAAGCTCACCGCAAAAATCAGCGCCAATGTCAGCACAAATGTACCGCAAAAAAACGCAAGAGGCCGTTTCAAGCCGATCACAAACCCCCGCTCTTTTGTTTAATAGGTCCGCGCTATTCCAGAATCTCGTGGGTCTTTGTTGAGAACATCGGCAGCTTCTCGAGGAAAATGATGTCGTCGCGGTCGGCGGCCTCGCCCTCGGCCAATACGGTCGCTTTGCCGACGATGTTGCCCTCCGCGAGATGCACCAGTTTTTCCAGCGCGAGCAGCGAGCCGCCGGTGCTGATGACGTCGTCGCAGATCAGAACCCGCTTGCCGCGAATATAGTTTGTCTCGTGGCTGTCGAGGAACAGCGTCTGCTTGCGCGCCGTCGTGATCGACTGCACCTCCACCTCGATGGGGTCGCTCATGTAGAGTTTGCTCATCTTGCGCGCGACGACATAGTTCTTGCCGCTCTGCCGCGCAAGCTCGTAGGCCAGCGGAATCCCCTTGGCTTCGGCGGTCACCACGACATCAAAGTCGGGCACCAGCTTCAGCAGTTCCTCTGCGCACTTGATCGACAGCTCGATGTCCGAGAACATGATGAACGCCGCAATGGACAGCTCGTCGCTGATTCGGCAAATTTTCAGATCTCTGCTCAGGCCCGCAACCTCAAGACGATAGGAATCTTTCATAGTTTTGCTCCTTCTTTTATTGTACCACCAAACTCAACCCGGCGGCCATGCGAATTTCCGCCCGGATAAAAGATGAAAATGCAGATGCTGCACGCTCTGCCCCGCATCCTCCCCGCAGTTCGAGACGAGCCGGAAGTCGTGCGCAAAGCCCAGTTGTTCGGCGATTTTCGCGGCGACAACCAGCATCTCCGCCACGACAGCGCTGTTTTGCTCTGTGATGTCGCCCGCGTCGCCGATGTGCGCTTTCGGCACAATCAGAATATGTGTCGGCGCGGCGGGCGCGATATCCCGAAACGCCAGAACGTTCTCATTCTCGAAGACCTTGTCGGACGGGATCTCGCCGGCGATGATTTTACAAAACAGACAATCCATGCTACCCCTCCTGTTTCTGCTGCTCGATAATCTCCCGGGCCGCTTTCAACGCCTCAGGAATCTTTCCGATTTCTTTAGCGCCCGCCATGGCGATCTCCGGCTTTCCACCGCCCGAGCCGCCCGCGACCGCGGAGACGGCCTTGACGATGTCGCCCGCGCGCAGTCCGCGCGCCATTGCCTCGGTCCCGACAGCGGCGCAAAACGTCACTTTGTCGTCCTGAACCGAGGCCAGCACCGCAACCGAAAGTGCGTCGCGGTCGCGCGCCGAAATCGCAATCTTGCGCAGCGTCTCGACCGGCACGTCGATTCTGCCGCTGTACAGCGAGATGCCGTTTACAACTTCTTTGGTATTCAGCAGTTCGTCCACGGATTCGTTCGCCGCTTTGTCGCGCAGGCCCTCAATCGTCTTTTCGGCCTCGCTCAACTGGGTCTGGACGGCGCGCGCCTTGGCGGCCAGTTCGCTGTCGCCGCCCACGCGGAATATCGACGCGACCTCATTCAGCACTTTCTGTTTGTGATCGATGTAGGACAGAACCCCGAACCCGGTCGTCCCCTCGACGCGCCGGATTCCAGCCGCCACCGAGGACTCGCTCAGAATCTTAAACAGACCCAGCTCCGCGGTATTCGTCACATGGGTGCCGCCGCAGAACTCGACCGAGAACCCCGTGACGTCGATGACGCGCACGACGTCGCCGTACTTCTCGCCGAACAGCGCGATCGCGCCCTCTTTTTTCGCCTGCTCGATCGGCATCGTTTTGTGCGCGACCGGAAGCGCTTCTAATATTTTTTGATTGACGAGCTGTTCGACGCGGCGCAGTTCCTCCGGCTTCATCGCCTCGAAATGCGAGAAATCGAAGCGGACGCGGTCGGCGTCGACATAGGAGCCCGCCTGATGCACATGATCGCCGAGCACCTCGCGCAGCGCCTGATGCAGCAGATGCGCCGAGGTGTGGTTGCGCATCGTCGCGCGGCGAATGTCGCTGTCCAGCGACGCAATCACGCGCTCGCCGGTCTCCAGCACGCCGCTCTCGACGGTGCCGCGATGGATAAAGTACCCCTCGCTGGTCTTCTGGCAGTCCTCGACCGCGATGCAGGCATTGGCGGTGCGGATCGTGCCGCGGTCGCCGACCTGACCGCCGCTCTCGGCGTAAAACGGCGTCTTGTCCAGAATGACCAGAACGCTGTCGCCCTCCGACGCCGTTTCGGCGCGGGCGCCGTCGACGGCCAGGAATTGGATCACCGCCTCGGTCGAAAACGCGCCGTAGCCGATGAATTCAGTCTCTTTGAGATCCAGCCCGCGGAAGATGTCGTTCTCCCAGCTGACATCCTTCTTCTTGGCATCCTCCCGCGCGCGCATCCGCTGCTCGTTCATCAGCGCGGTGTAGCCGTCCATGTCGACGCTGTAGCCCTGCTCCTCCAAAATCTCGAGAATCAGGTCGATCGGGAAGCCGTAGGTGTCGTTCAGTTTAAACGCGGTGTCGCCCGGCATTATGGTCGTCTTTTGCGCGACCATGTCGTCGACCGCCTGCTGCAACTGCAGCAGGCCCGCGTTGATAGTTTTTTCGAAGCGCTCTTCCTCAGCGCGGATCACCTTGACGATGTAGGCGCGGTGCTCGTCGAGCTCGGGGTAAGCGGTGCGGTTCTCGTCGATTACGGTCTCGCAGACCTCGTACAGGAACAGGCGGTCGATGCCGAGCAGGCGTCCGTGGCGGGCGGCTCTGCGCAACAGGCGGCGCAGCACATACCCGCGCCCCTCGTTGGTCGGTGCGACCCCGTCGCCCACCATAAAGACGGTGGAACGGATGTGGTCGGTGATGACGCGCAGCGAGACGTCGCTCTGCTCGTTCTCTTTGTAGGTGACGCCGGCGATACGCTCGACGTGCTTCATGATGTTCTGGATCGTGTCGACCTCGAACAGGTTGGCGACGTTCTGAACCATGCAACCCAGCCGCTCGAGCCCCATGCCGGTATCGATATTGGGTTTCTCCATTTTGGTATAGTTGCCGTTGCCGTCCGAGATGAACTGGGTAAACACAAGGTTCCAGATCTCGACGTAGCGGTCGCAGTCGCAGCCCGGCGCGCAGTCGGGGCTGCCGCACCCGTTCTCGGCGCCGCGGTCGTAATAGATCTCGGAGCAGGGGCCGCAGGGGCCGGACCCGATTTCCCAGAAATTGTCCTCCCGCCCCAGCCGGATCATGTGGGATTCTGCAACGCCGACGACCTTTGTCCAGATATCGTAGGCTTCGTCGTCGTCCAGAAACACCGAGCAAAACAGCCGGTCCGGATCCATGCCGACGCGATCGGTCAGGAATTCCCACGCCCACTCACAGGCCTCTTTTTTGAAATAATCACCGAACGAAAAGTTGCCCAGCATCTCGAAAAAGGTTCCATGACGCGAGGTCTTGCCGACGCGCTCGATGTCCGGCGTGCGGATACACTTCTGACACGTCGTCGCGCGGTTGCCCGGCACCTTCGCCTGCCCCAGAAAATACTTCTTCAGCGGCGCCATGACGGAATTGATCAGCAGCAGCGACTTGTCGTCTTGCGGCACCAGCGGAAAACTGCTCATTCTGTAGTGATTCTTCTCGACAAAGAAACTCAGGAACAGCTCCCGCAACTCATTGATTCCTCGGTATTGCATAATAACCCTTTCAACGCAAAAATATAGACCTTTGCCCCTGAATCAGGGACGAAGGCCGAAAAGCTTCCGCGGTACCACCCACATTGTGCGCACAAGCGCACCACTTTGGTCGGGGTTAACGCACCGCTGCGCCGCTTGCGCGGAGCTGTCCGAACGGCTCGATAGCTCTTTCAGCGCTCTTTCACCCGGTCAAGCGCCTCTCTGCAGGAAAGATATCCATCTTTGTTTCGGGTCACTGCTTTTCTGTATTACACGGCTATTATAGTGAATTGTTCTACTGTTTGTCAAGCAAAGCCGGCTCGTAGAAGCCGGTATGGATGGCGTCCGCGAGTTTACCGAACACCGGGGCCGCGCTCTCGAACCCGTAGCCCTGGTCCTCCACCATCACCGTGATGACATACCGCGGGCTCTCGGCCGGAAACCAGCCCGTAAACCAACCCATAATTTTCTCGGTGCCGTTGCTCTTATAGACGCCGGTCTGTGCGGTGCCTGTTTTGCCTGCGGCGGTCGTCGTCTGAGGCTTTCCCATATAAGCGGAGCCGTTCTCCACGGTCGAGATCAGGCTGCGCTGCAGCATCTCCGCGGTCGCGGCCGAGAACACCTGTTTCGGCGCGTCCGTCCGCTCGACCGTCGTGCCGCCGACTTTCTGAACAATCGACGGCACCGCGAAGACACCGCCGCGCGCGATCGCCGCTGTGTATAAGGCGACATGAACCGGCGTCGCCAGCAGCGTTCCCTGCCCGAACGCGTGGATACACAGCTCGTTGTCGCGCTGCAACCGTTGGATTCCCGGCATAAAGCCGCGCGCCGTCTCGTACCCGTCGCAGAGCGTCACCGGCTTGCCCAGCCCCATCGAGACCGCCATGTTGTAGACGGCCTCGCTGCCGACCTGCTGCGCCAGCGCGATAAAATAGGTGTTGCAGCTCTGTTCCAGCGCCGTCTGCATCGTCATCTCGCCGTGCACCTTGCTGTTGTTGCAGGCGTAGGTGAACCCGTTGACGGTGATCGAGCCCTCGCAGGTGTGCGTGAAGCTCTCGGGAATCCCCGCCTCCAGCGCCGCCGCCGCAATCAGCGGCTTGTAGACCGAGCCGATGTTGTAGGCGTTGACCGCGCGGTTGACGAGCGCGCCGTCGTCAAACGCGATTGCCGCAGCGAGATCGTCCTGCAAAAAGTCGGGACGGCTGACCATCGCCTTGATCTCCATCGTCTCGAGGTCGAGCACCACGATTGCGCCGCGCTGAAAGCTGTCGTCGGCGATCTGTTCCGCCATGCGCTGGATCTCGCCGTCAATTGTCAACCGGACGCCGGCGCTGTTGTAGTCGCTCTCATAGAAGTTGATTGCGCTGCCCGCGATCGTTCTGCCGAGTGCGTCGACGTCCAGCGACATCATCGTCGCGGTCTTGTTCTCGTCCAGATATTCCTCGAACGTGTACTCGAGCCCCGACACCCCCTGCCTCTCGTAGTTCAGGTAGCCGATCAGGTGCTTTGCGAGCGTGTCGTCACTGTACCGGGTACGCAGCGACACGAGCTGAAACGGCTCGGTCGGCGGCAGCGGCTCGTCGAGCGGCACCAGAAACGGGATGTTCCCCTGCATCAGCGCGTCGAACGTGTCGCGATCCAGCGCGTCGGTGTACTTCAGGACATTGACGCTCGCCGCGTTCTGCGGGGACAGCACCGCATAGTCGATCAGCGCGCTGCCCGTCAGCGGCACGCCGTTGCAATCGTAAAAGTCGGGTCGGTTGACGGAGATCTCCTTCGTGTACCGCCCCTGCTGCGCCGATATTTCGGTGTATTCGCTGTCGATCATCAAAAGCATCAGCCGGATCTCAAGCAGCAGAAAACCGCCGACAATCAGCAAAAACAGCGCAAAGAATCGTTTTCGTGTCATAGAGCCCTCCGTCTGTAGCATGGCCCGACCCGAAACCGGATATACAAAAAGCTCCGCTTTCGCGGAGCTTTCATAATTTTGCCCTGTATTAAACGTAAGCTGCCCTTGACCTTGTTCTTCGCCCGTGACCTTATAACAGTTCTCGCGGAGCGAAACTAACAACTAGCAACTAACAACTGCCCTTAATACATCCCGCCCATTCCGCCGCCTGCGGGCATCGGGGGTTCGGGCTCGGGGATATCGGCAACGAGCGCCTCGGTAGTCAGCACCATCGCCGCTACGGACGCGGCGTTTTGCAGCGCGCTGCGGGACACCTTGGTCGGGTCGACGATGCCGGCCTTGATCATGTCGCAGTACTCCTCGGTCATGATGTTCATGCCGTAACCGGGCGTGCCGTTCGCTTTAATTTTGTCGACGATGACGGAGCCCTCCAGACCGCCGTTGATGGCGATCTGGCGCACCGGCGCTTCCAGCGCGCGCAGCACGATCTGTCCGCCGGTCTTCTCGTCGGCGTCGGTGAACGCGGCGATCGCTTTTGCAGCAGCGGGGATGGCGTTGACGAAAGCCACGCCGCCGCCGGCAACAATGCCCTCTTCCACGGCCGCTCTGGTCGCGGAGAGTGCGTCCTCGATGCGCAGTTTCTTTTCTTTCATCTCGATTTCGGTCGCGGCGCCGACGCGGATTTCCGCGACACCGCCCGACAACATGGCGAGGCGCTCCTGCAGCTTCTCGCGGTCGAAATCGGAGGTCGACTCCTCAATCTGGGCGCGGATCTGGCCGATGCGCGCATTGATGTCCTTCTTCTCGCCCGCGCCGCCGGAGATGACGGTGGTCTCTTTCTTGATCAGAACCTTGCCGGCGATGCCCAGATCTTCGAGTGCTGCTTCGTTCAGCGCGAGGCCAACTTCCTCGCTGATGACCTTGCCGCCGGTCAGAATCGCGATATCTTGCAACATCTCTTTTCTGCGGTCGCCGAAGCCCGGCGCCTTGACCGCGCAGCAGATAAAGGTTCCGCGCAGCTTGTTGACGATCAGGTTGGCGAGCGCGTCGCCCTCGACGTCCTCGGCGATGATGACCAGACGCTTACCGGTCTGCACCACCTGCTCGAGCAGCGGGAGAATCTCCTGAATGGAGGTAATTTTCGTGTCGGTGATCAGGATGGAGGCGTTCTCGATCACCGCTTCCATCTTCTCGGTATCGGTCACGAGATACGGGGTGATGTAGCCGCGGTCAAACTGCATGCCCTCGACGACATCGATAAAGGTGTCGGCGGTCTTGGATTCCTCGATGGTGATGACGCCGTCGCTCGTGACTTTTTCCATCGCCTCGGAGATCAGTTTGCCGATGAATTCGTCGCCGGCCGAGATGGTCGCGACACGGGCGATGTCCTCGCTGCCCGAAACCTTCTGGGAGTTTTCGACGATGCTGGCAACCGCGGCGTCGACCGCCTTCTGGATGCCCTTTTTCAGAATCATGGGATTGGCGCCCGCCGAGACGTTCTTCATACCCTCGCGGATCATCTCCTGCGCAAATAGCGTCGCGGTTGTGGTTCCGTCGCCGGCGGCGTCGTTCGTTTTGGTCGCGGCTTCTTTAATGATCTGGGCGCCCATGTTCTCGAAGCGGTCCTCGAGCTCGATCTCCTTCGCGATGGTGACGCCGTCGTTCGTGATCATCGGCGATCCGTACTTCTTGTCCAGCACGACGTTTCTGCCTTTCGGACCCAGCGTGATGTTCACGGTGTCCGCCAACTTGTTGATGCCTGCCTGCAGAGATTTGCGGGCATCCTCACTGTATCTTAAATCTTTTGCCATTTTATCAATCCTCCAAAATTAATCTACAATTGCGAGAATGTCGGACTGACGAACAATGATGCATTCCTCGTCGTTCATCTTGATCTCGGTTCCGGCATACTTGCTCAATACGACTTTGTCGCCGACCTTGACGGTCATCTCCACTTCCTTGCCGTCTACCAGCCCGCCGGGTCCCACTGCCATCACTTCGGCAACCTGCGGTTTCTCCTTCGCAGATGCGGTCAAAATGATCCCGCCTTTTGTCGTCTCTTCAGCCTCTATCATCTTGACAACGACTCTATCTGCCAGAGGTTTCAGATTCATTTTATTGCCTCCAAAAACATTAATATTAGCACTCATTCTGTTTGAGTGCTAATATTATTCTATCCATTTCCAAATAAATGTCAATACTATTTTGTCATTTTGTTTACAAAATTATGAAATTAATCGTACCGGACACCGGGCGGCAAAACGAAGCGAAGCGCGTGCTTTTTGATGTGGATATCCAGCGATGTTTTCGTCATTGTCTCGCCGTCGATGTTGAGGACGAACTCCTTTTGTGATGTGATGCGCACATGGTCGGTTTTGTAGAGAGTGATTTTATCCCGCATCGACTCGATGATATCGCCCTCCGCAATGTGTTCGCCTTTTTTGTAGGTCTCGATAAACGAGACGACGCGCGGCAGCGGCATCTTCTCGACGACTACGACATCGATGACGCCGTCGTTGACACGCGCGGTCGGCGTGGCATGGTATCCGCCGCCGTACACCATTCCGTTCCCGAGCGCGATCAGAATAAAATTATTCTCTAGAACGATGTCGTCCCCGATCTCGATCTTCAGATCCTTCCCCATCGGTTTCAGGACATGCTCCACCATCGACAGATTGTACGGCATGGTGCCGCGCAGGAATTTGAATCTGCGGTATTTCTCGATCCCGGCGGTGATGTCGGCGTCGATACCGACCGACGCGAGGTTGATGCAGTATGTATCGTCGACCGTCAGAATGTCGACGGGAATCGCCGCTCCGTTGACCACAGAACCGAGATCCAAGAACGGCTCCTTGTCACCGAAACACTTGATAAAGTCGTTGCCGCTGCCGCAGGGATACACCGCGAGCTCAATGTTGTCGAACCCGACCGCGCCGATCGCGATCTCACACAGCGTACCGTCGCCGCCGCAGGCGCAGAGACGCACCGGTTTTCCGGTTTTTCCGTATGCCTGCGCGATCTCGGTCGCGTGGCGCGGGTACTCGGTCAGCTTGACTTCGTAGTCAAGGTCTTTGCCTTGAAACCACTGTTCGATCATCGGTACGACGGTCTTGTCGAGATTCTGCATTCCCGCGCGGGGATTGACAACGAAAACTGTTTTCATCTTTCTCTCTCCATCACACATTGATTCTACGAACGAAGTTGAAGCTTATCAAGCGCCGGCAGCATCAGCCGCAGTACCAGCGCCGTGAGTATTCCCATCACGACACCTGCGACCAACAGAACCGGAACGTAATAAAAAGTCAGCGACGACCCGATGATAAAAGCCGCCATCGCGAGTTGCCCGATATTGTGGAACACCGCGCCGAGGATACTGGTCAGCACCACCGACGCCTTCAGTTTCGTACCCAGCATCATGACCAGCACCGAGCACAGGCCGCCCGCAAGGCTGAGCAGCCCCGCCGTCGCGCCGCGGAGGAACGCGAATCCGGCTTTAAGCACCGCCAGCGTCAGCGCCGGAACAGGGCCCAGAAAAAACAGCGTGTACATCGTCACGGTGTTCGAGAGCCCCAGTTTGATGCCCGGTATGCCGACCGACGGAATCAGCGATTCGAGATAGGAAAACGCGATGGCCAGCGCAAAGAGCAGACCCATCAGCGCCAATTTTCTTGTTCGTTTACTCTGCATTCCTGTTCCCCGGCCTAAACAGCGATAAAGGTGTAGTTTTCCGTGTCGCACAGATCCATAGCCAGTCTGTCATACAGGGATTTCGTCACGTAAACGTGCCCCTCGTAATCCATGACGATGGCCTCGACAGTGCCCGCGCGCATCTGTTCCAGCGTCTTTTCCAGCCCCGCCACAAAGAGCGCCGTCGAGGTGCAGTCGGCGCGCAGCCCGTTGCGCTGCACCACCGAGACGGACAGGATGTCGCTGTCGGCGGGGTAGCCCGTCCGCGGGTCAAAGACATGATGATAGCTGACGCCGTCCTGCTCGAAGAACCGCTCATAGCCGCCCGTTGTCGAAACAATCGTATCCTCGACTTGAACCGCGCAGAAATATCCCTCGGAATCCTTGACCGGATAGCGGATGCCGACCGTGTAGGGGCCGCCGTTCTTATTCTTATAGACCAGCACGTTGCCGCCGATCGAGAGAATCGCCTGCTTCGTTCCGCTTTTCTCTAATATAGCATAACAGAGGTCCAGTGCGTAACCCTTTGCGATGCCGCCCGGATCAATTTTCATGCCGGCGGCCGCAAGTCCGGCCGTGTAGCTGCCGTTCGATTCCGTTACGGCGATGCCGGACGCATCGATCAGCGGCAGCGCCGCGTCGATCTCGCTTTGCGCCGGTACGCGCGGATGCTCCGTCGTCACACCCCAGAGCGCGGTTACAGCACCGACGGTCACATCAAACAGACCGCCCGTCTCCGCCGCGACCGCCGTCGCTTGCAGCAGCATGTTCGCGGTCTCGGGTTTTATCGCCACCGCGGCGCTTCCCGCCGCTGCGTTGATGCGGCTGATGTCGCTTTCTTCAAGGAACATGCTGAACGTGTTTTCCAGATCGATGATCGCCGCAGACAGTGCATCGCACACCGCCTCGGCGTCGGGTCCGACGACCTGAAGCGTGATGACGGTGCTCATCTGAAAGAGGGTTCGGGTCGCGGTTTTATCCTGTTGGACACGACAGCCGGACATCAGCAGAACCGCGATACAGACCGCGGATACGAGCTTCGTACGGACGCCGGAAATGCTTTGTATTTCCATGTTTTTCCTTATCGGCTTGACGTTTTCGAACTTACGGGGTATAATTGGGCAATCAAATGGAGGCGATATCAATGAGAAAGTTATCGTTGATTTTGATTATTTTTATGGCAATATCCCTGCTCGTTGCCTGCACAGGAACAATCGAAATCAAGGACGGCACCTACCGCGCCGAGTATTCCGACTACGACCAGCAAGGCTACAAAGAGTTCATCGAAATAACTTTCGAGAACGGACGGGTCACCCATCTGGTAGCCGACGCAATCAACGGCGTGGACGGAACACTGAAATCCGAATCGGTGGAAATTAAAGACGCGATGGAGCCGGTTGCGGGAACCTACCCCGCAAAGTACTACAAAGATCTGATCAACCAGTATCTAGAGAACTCATCGGTCGACAAGGTGGACATCGTCGCCGGTGCAACAGCGTCATCGGCCAACTTTATTGAGCTGATGAAAGCGCTGGAAAAAGCGGTTCGAGCCGGAAACACCGACACGGTCGTCGTGCCGAGGCACTAAGAGAAATTAGAGGTTGCTGACGCAACTTCTTTTTTTTGCCAAGAATCCGGTTGTATCTCTCTATTGAATATAGTATACTTTATTGACTCAATATAAGATACAGCAAAAGATCATGACACACGGAGCATCTATGGTTTTCAGTAGCCTGCTATTTATCTTTCAGTTCCTGCCGATTTCCCTGATATTGTATTATATTTCTCCGAAAAAAGCAAAGAATCTGGTGCTGGTCATCGTCAGCCTTTTTTTCTATTCGTGGGGGGAGTTCCGCTATTTCCCGATCATGCTGACGACGATTCTGATCAACTACTTTGCCGCGATCGGCATTGAATATTACGACAAAAAGCCACAGCTCCGCAAGGTTATTTTTCTTGCGGCCCTGATTATCAGCTTTGGCTTTTTATTTGTGTTTAAGTACCTCGGTTTCTTCACAAGCGAGATCGGACGGTTTATCCCCGGTATGCCGGAGATCAAGCTGACCCTGCCGCTCGGCATCAGCTTCTACACGTTCCAGACGCTGTCGTACACGATCGACGTCTACCGCCGCAAGGTTCCTGCCGAGCGCAGCATTATCAATACCGCCGCGTTCGTCACATTATTCCCGCAGCTGATCGCGGGGCCGATTGTCCGCTACACCGACATCGCCGATGAACTGCGCGAGCGCACCATCGACCGCAAGATGCTCGACAGCGGCATGGAGGACTTCGTTCTGGGTCTTGCGCGCAAGGTATTGATCGCCAACAACGTCGGCGCACTGTGGACTGAGGCGGAAAAACTCGGATTCGGGTCGCTGACCTCCGGCATGTCGTGGCTCGCGCTGATTGCGTTCACGCTGCAGATCTACTTCGATTTCTCCGGCTACTCCCAGATGGCGATCGGTCTCGGCAAGATGATGGGCTTCCATTTCCCCGAAAACTTCAACGTGCCGTACACTTCGCGCAGCATCACCGAGTTCTGGCGCAGATGGCACATGACGCTGAGCTCGTGGTTCAAGGAGTATCTCTACATTCCGCTCGGCGGCTCGCGCAGGGGCTACTGGCGCACGGTCCTCAACCTGTTCATTGTCTGGGCGCTGACCGGCCTGTGGCACGGCGCGCACTGGAACTTCGTGCTGTGGGGCGTTTATTTCTTCTTCCTGCTCTGGATCGAAAAAACCGGCCTGCTCGGTTTCCTGAACAAACACAAGGTGTTCTCTCATCTCTACGCGCTGTTCCTGATCACGCTGGGCTGGGCTTTCTTCGCGATTACCGACTTTCAGCAGCTCGGCGTGTTTCTGAATCACCTGTTTGTGCCGACCGCGTTCGCGGACGCGCAGCCGCCCGTCGGTATGCTCTACTATCTGCGCAACTACGGCGTGGTGCTCGCGATCGGCGGTTTCTGCGCTTCCCAGACCGCGCGGAATTTCTACCGCAAGCTGCGCGAAAAGACCTTCCTGCGCAACGGCATCCTGATCGTGCTGTTCCTGCTGTCGGTCGCCTATCTGGTCGACGCCACCTATAATCCGTTCCTGTATTTCCGCTTTTAAAGGTCACCTGTATGAAGAAGTATTCCTTTTGCTGGCTGTTCGCCATCATCGCCGTGTTCATCGTCGGATTCTCGGCGGTCAATTTTATGCTGCCCGACAAAACTTTTTCGGAGAACGAGAACAAAAACCTCGCGCAGTTCCCGCTTTTTTCATGGCAGTCATTGATCGCCCAAAAAGAGGAGGATAAATTCTCCTATAAATACGAGACCTACATCAACGATCAATTCTGGTTGCGGGACAACTGGATTGTCGCGAAGTCCGTCACCGAGACGGCGCTGCTGAAAATCGAGAACAACGGCGTTGTGCTCGGCAAAGACAACTACATGTTCCCGAAACTGACCTCTGTCAACGGCGTCCAGCTGCAAAAGAACCTGAACGTGATCGATCTGTTCGCCTACAACAGCGTCAGCGACGTCTCGGTCATGGTGGTGCCCACCGCGGCCTATCCGCTGTCCGACCACCTCCCCGCCGGGCTCCCGGTTGTCGATCAGGGATTCTACATCGACGAGATCAACCGGTATCTCTCCGCGTCCGCCACCACCATCAACGTCAAGGACATTCTGCTGGTCAACAGCAACAAATACATCTACTACCGCACCGACCACCACTGGACGACGTACGGCGCCTGGCTCGCGTACACCCAGTACGCGTCGATTCACAAGCTGCCCGTATTCGAGTACACGAAGCGCGCGCCGAACAAGGTGGAAAATTTCCTCGGAACCAGTTACTCCAAGACGAAATTCTTCCTCGCGAAACCCGACACCATCGAATACTTTGATGTCGAGGCGACGCTGACCGTCGTCGACAACAGCGGCGCGGACATCGTCTACGACTCCATCTACAATCGCGATCAGTTCGCCAAGCGGGATAAGTACGCCGGTTTTCTGTACGGCAACCACCCGCGTTACGAGATTGAGGGCGTGAAGAGTACGACCAAAGATGCGTCGATCCTCGTGTTTTGCGATTCCTACGGGTATTCCTTTGTCCCGTTTCTGCTCAATGACTACCAGCACGTCACGGTCATCGATTTGCGGTACTACACCCCCGAGAGCGTCAACGAGTTCACCGAGACGTTCTACGACGACGTTCTTTTCTTGTACGGGTTCGAGAACCTTTGCAACGACACCAATCTGATGAAGTTGGAGAGCTGACGGAGCGTATGGCCATAGGATTGTTTGAAGCGCTCGGCCCCGTGATGATCGGCCCGAGCAGCAGCCACACCGCGGGCGCGCTGCGCCTTGCCCGTATTGCGGCGATCATCGCGGACAAGCCGTTCGACCGCGTGACGTTCGGGCTGCACGGCAGTTTCGCGCGCACCGCCGTCGGCCACGGAACCGACCGCGCGCTGCTTGCCGGGGTACTGGGCTACCACGAGACCGACCCCGAGATCCGCGACATCTTTCAACACGCCGCCGAGCGCGGTGTCGGTTATGATTTCTATGAGATCGAGCTCCCCGAAGAGCACGAGAACACCTGCCTGCTGACGTTCTACCACGAGGACTACAGCGCCACGAAGATCATCGGCAGCAGCGTCGGCGGCGGACAGATTCTGATCACCGAGATCAACGGGCTGAAGACCGAGATCACGGCGCAAGGCCCGACCCTGCTCATCTGGCAGCTCGACCGGCGCGGCGTCATCTCCGAGATCACGGGCGCCATCGCCAGCGAAAACATCAACATCGGCGTCATGCGCGTAAGCCGGGACGCCAAGGGTCAGATCGCGACCTCGATCATCGAGACCGACAGCAAGATCCCGCGCGAGATCGCGCCGGTTCTACTGAATCTGGATCATGTCATCGGCGTTCGTATTATCAATATTTAGAGGTGTGGGATGTTCCAGTCGATCGCAGAACTTCTTGAATATTCGGCGGAGACCGGGCAGCCGCTGCACGCTCTGATTCTGGAGGCGGAGTGCCGCGCCAGCGACCGGACGATGGAGGAAATTCTCGACCGCCTCGCTGAGCGCTATCATATTATGACGACGAGCGCTGGTGCTGCGCTCGATTGCCCGCAGGAGATGGCCGGAAACCTGATCCGCGGGCAGAGCAGCCGCCAGTTCAGCGCGGGCGGCAGGCTGTCCGGCCCCTACCTCAACCGCATCATGGCGCGGGCGCTGTCCTGTTCCGAGGTCAATGCCTCGATGGGCATCATCTGTGCCGCGCCGACCGCGGGCGCCTGCGGTGTCCTGCCGGCGGTATTGATTGAAACCGCGGCGCTGTTGGGCAGCACCGAGACCGAGACGCTGAACGCGCTCGCTGTGGCAGGCGGTATCGGCGAAATCATCATGCAGAACGCCTCGGTCAGCGGCGCGGAAGCGGGCTGTCAGGCGGAGTGCGGTGTCGCCGCAGCGATGGCGGCCGCAGCCGCGGTTTATCTTGCGGGTGGCGCGCCCGATCAATGCGCGCAGGCGGTGTCGCTCGCGCTCATCAACTGTATGGGGCTGATCTGTGATCCCATCGCGGGTCTGGTTCAGATGCCCTGCTCCTTCCGAAACGCCTCTCAGGCGGTCAATGCGGTGATCAGCGCCGACATGGCGCTCGCGGGACAGAACGCCGTCATCCCCGCGGACGAGGTCATCGAGTCGATGTACCGCGTCGGCAAACAGCTGCCGATGGAGCTGCGCGAGACCTCAAAGGGCGGTATCGCCACCTCCCCGACCGGAAGAGCGATCGCTAAAAAACTACAGCAGGAATGGAGTCTCAAAAATGGATAAGCTTGCGTCGTACGCCAAGCTGCTGGTCCATACCGGCATCGGCATTCAAAAAGGGCAAAAGCTCTTTATCAATGCGCCGATCGAAGCCGCAGCGCTCGTTCGTCTGTGCGCCAACGAGGCCTATACCGCGGGCTGCGGCGAGGTGATCGTGGACTGGACCGATAATATGCTGCAACGCAGCTGGTATCTGTACGCCGACGACAGCGTCTTCGACTCCTTCCCGGCATGGCATGCCGAGATGCTGCATCAGGCGATGCGCGATGGCGCCGCGTTCCTGTCCATCACGGACAGCGACCCCGACGCGTTGTTCAGTCTGGACTCCAGAAAGATCATGCGCGCCGCGATTGCCAGATCCAACGCGACCGAGGACGTCTTTCTGTACCGCATCAAAAACCACACTCAATGGTGCATCGCGACCGTGCCCGGCGTCAAGTGGGCGCGCCGCATCTACCCGAATCTGCCGGAACAGGAGGCTTACAACAACCTTGTCGCCAGCTTTTATCAGGCGCTGCGCATCCGCGAGAGCAGCAATGCCGTCGAGGTCTGGAAGATGCACGGCGAACGGCTGAAGCATCGCCAGAAAGTGTTGACCGATTTCTCGTTCCGGTCGCTACACCTCACCACAGGGCTCGGCACCGACTTGACCCTCGAACTGCCGCAGAACCACTGTTGGGAAAGCGCGTTCACCTGCTCGACCGACGGCGTCTATTTCTGCTGTAATATCCCGACCGAGGAAGTCTTCACCTCCCCGCTGAAATTCGGCGCGAACGGCACCATGGTCAGCTCGCATCCCATCGCCATGCACGGCTCGACGATCGACCGCATCGAGGCGGTTTTCGAGAACGGCAGGGCGGTCTCGGTCAACGGATCGCAGCCCGTCATCGACGTCTTCCGAAACGTGCTGGCGGTTGATGAGGGTCTGTCCTATCTCGGCGAGGTCGCTTTTGTGCCGGGGAACTCGCCGCTGTCGAAGCTGGGCACCACGTTCCACAACCAGATTTTCGACGAAAATATCGCGTGTCACCTCTCGTTCGGTCAGGCCAACCCCAGCATCAAGGACGCGATCCACATGACCGACGAGGAGCTGGCGGGCTTCGGGTTGAACGAGGCCTCCCAGAGCATCACGATCCCGATCGGCACACCGGATCTGCACGCGGTCGGCATCACCGCCGACGGAACAGAGGTTGTCATTATGAATAACGGTGAGTTTGAATTTTAGCATCAAAAAAGCCGCCTCACGCGGCTTTTTTGATGCTATTTTTTATTTTTACGGTAAAGCGCAAGCACCTGCCCCGCCAGTTCCTGCGGCGCTCCGAAGGCCTTGATCTCAGCCGCGGCGCAGGCAGCCTCCCGCAGCATTTTGCGGTGCGCCGCCAATGAGTTCAGCGCGTACTCGTCCGCCGTGCGATAGGTCGCGCACCAATCCAGAAACTCCTTGGTCTCCTCGTAATGATCACCACCGGGCAGCATCCGGTCACCGAACCGCGCACGCTCTCGGTCGTACAGCCGTTTCAGGCGCGTCGGCTCGTCCAGTACGAGCAGCACCAGAAAATCGCGATCCGCGAATCCCTCGGGATACCATCCGCGTGTTGTTCCCGATACAACAAAGCGGTCGTGCTGTGCGCGGTCTGCGCGGTAGAGCGCCATCCGCTCCTCGAGCGGTCGTTCTTTCGTAAAATCGGTGTCCGCCCACTGGTAGCGGTCGGCGTCGATCCAAAAGGCGTCCGCCGCCGATGCCACCGCTTCTGCAAGTGTGCTTTTTCCGCTGCCCGACGCCCCGATGATCTGGATTTTCATGTTTTCCCTCTAATCGGCGAAGTTTTGGAGCCACTCCTCCGAGATCTGCGCAAGCTCCGCCCGCGCGCCGTCCAGCAGATCGCAATATTCCATCAGCTTCTCGTGGTCGGACGCGATCTCGGGCTTGTTGATCTCCTCGGTGAAGAACGCGACGTCCTCCTCCAGCTCCTCGATGCGCTTTTCGACAAAGATCTTGCGCTCGCGGTCCTTGGCGCGCTGCTGCCGCTGTTCCTTCTGGTTCAGCGGTTTATCGCCGAGCGGCGCAACCGTCTGACGCGGTTGTTCTTTGGTTTCAGGGATTTCTGCTTCCCGTTCGCCGAGTGTATCGCGGTACTGGCGGTAGTTCTCGAACTGCGCCGTTCCGCCCGCATCGAGCAGCAGAATGCGGCAGTTCAGTTGTTCCATCAAAAAGCGGTCGTGCGTCACGACGATCATGGTGCCGCTGTAATCGCGCAGCGCGTCGCACAGAATCTCGCGCGTGTAGATGTCGAGATGGTTGGTCGGCTCGTCCAGAATCAGCAGATTCGGGTGTTCCAGCGCGATGCGCGCGAGATTCAGCCGCGCGAGCTCGCCGCCCGACAGACCGCTCGCCGCCGTAAACACCTCGTCGCCCCGAAAGCCGACCGACGCCAGCAGATTTCGGATCTCAAGCTGGCTCATCGCGGGGTAGAGATCCCAGATGTAGTAGAGCGGGTTCTTCGCGCCGATCCCGAACAGGTTTTGTTCCAGATAGCTGGTCTTCAGTCCCCCGCCGAGGCGCAGCCGCCCGCTGTCGTATCGGTGTTTGCCCACAAACGCCTTGAGCAGCGTCGTCTTGCCGGTCCCGTTCGCGCCGATGATCGCGAGGTGCTCGCCGCGCAGCAGATGCAGATCCAAACCCGTCACCAGCGGCTTTCCGCCCGCCGATACTGTCAGGTTTTCCGCAAGAATCACGTCCTTATAGGGCTCGTTCAGCGGCTCGATCTTAAAGCGCACCGCGACGTGGTTGCTGCTCTCGGGCGCCGTTAAGTCCAGCCTGCTCAGCATCTTGAGCCGGCTCTTCGCCATATTGGAGGTCGATGCGCGTTCGATGTTGCGCGCCGCGTAGTCGCGCAGCTTGTCCGCCTCGGCGACCGTCCGCTCGTAGACCTCCCTGTCGCGCGTCTGCTGCTGGTCCTTCTGCATCAGATACGCAGAGAAGTTGCCGTTGTACATCTTGGATTTCCCGTTCTGGATCTCCAGAATCTTCGTCGCGGTGTGATCCAGAAAATACCGGTCGTGCGAGACCATCAGCACCGCGCCCTTGTAGGTCGAGATGAATCCCTCCAGCCATTCCAGCATCGCGATGTCTAGGTGGTTGGTCGGCTCATCCAGAATCAGCAGATCGGGCTGCATGATCAGCAGCTTCGCCAGTGCGAGGCGCGTCTTTTCCCCGCCGCTCAACACGCCGACCGGCTTCTCGTACATCTCCTCGCCGAACGCGAGACCCTTCAAGATTCTGCGGATATTGTAGTCGAGGTTGTACCCGTCGATCGCCTCGTAGCGCGCGCTGACCGTCTCGTATTCCGCGAGCAGGCTGTCGTCGTGCTTCATCGCCTGCTCCAGTTCCTTCATGCGCGCCAACAGTTCGTCGGCCTGATTGACCGACTTCATCTCTTTCCAGACCGTGTTATCAGGCGAAAGACCCGCCGTCTGTTTCAGGTAGCCGAGTTTCGCGCCGTTTTTCAGCACAACAAAACCACCGGTTTTCTCCTGCTCCCCGGTGATGATGTTCAGCAGCGTCGTCTTGCCGCAGCCGTTGTACCCGACGATGGCGACGCGCTCGCGCTCATGAATCTGAAAGGTGATGTTTTTCAAGACGACGGTCGCGCCGAACGACATCGCGACGCCGCTTACTTCAAGTATCATGCGTTATGGTATTCTTTCTATTTTTCTGTGACGCGGTTGCACCACTCGAGCAGATCGTCGTACACCGCCTGTTTTCCCTGTTCATTTAAGATTTCGTGCCGCATGCCGTCGTACAGGATCATCCCGACGTCCTCGGCGCCCGCGTTGTGGATCGCCGCGTAGACCTCCTGCACCCCTTTGCCGTTGGCGCCGACCGGATCCTCCGCGCCGGAAACCAGCAGCATCGGCAGCTCCTTCGGCAGCGCAGCCGCCCACGCCGGCGTGTTGATCTCCTTCACCATCGTCGTCAGTTCGCGATATCCCGACAGCGTGAACAGATAGCCGCACTTGGGGTCATCGATGTATTTTTGGACGATCGCGCGGTCGGTCGACAGCCAGTCCTTCGGCGTCTGCACGTCCGAAAAGCCCTTGTTGTAGCTGCCGAACGCCATGTTGTCGACGAAGGGGCTTCGATGATTTTCGCCCTTAAACAGCGCGATAATGTTGATCAGAAAGACGCCGATACCGGCCACCGGGTTTTTGCCGCCCGTTCCCATGAAGATCGCGCCGTCGACCTCTTTCGGATGCCGCACACAGAAGATGCGCGCGATGAAGGAGCCCATGCTGTGCCCCAGCAGAATCACCTTGAGGCCGGGATGCTCCTCTTTCGCGATCATGTCGAGGGTCAGCATGTCGTCGACCATGTTATAGCGCCCCGTCTTCTTCGGCAGGTTGCCGAGCTTTTGGTCGTCCGTCGCCGAGCACCCGTGCCCGATGTGGTCCTCGCCGTATACGATGTACCCGTTCCCCGCCATAAAGGTCGCGAAATCGTCGTAGCGCTCGATGTGTTCGGCCATGCCGTGCGCGATCAACAGGACCGCCCGCGGTTTCGCCGCCGAATCCACCCACTTGGTGTAGCTGATCTGATTGATTTTATCGGACGATACGAAGTTGCCTTCCTGTTTTACAATCGCCATGCCTCGACCTCCATTTTTTCTTATTATACCTTGATTGAAAACAGCCGGTCAAGCGCGGAACAACATTCTCTCGTTGCCGGGTTGACAGCGATGTTATAATAATATTGCTCACGAAAGGATAACCATGGTGCAAGATTATCTGCTATTGTTGTGGGACGCCGTTCTCGACACCCTGAAACTGCTGCCGTTTCTGTTCGCCGCTTACCTGCTCATCGAGTTCATTGAGCACCGGGCGAGCAGCCATCTGGTCGCGCTGCTGAACAAGTTCGGCCGCTGGTCGCCCGCACTCGGCGCCGTAACGGGTCTTGTGCCCCAGTGCGGATTCTCGGTGACCGCCGCAAAGCTGTATGCCGGACGGCTGATCAGTTTCGGCACATTGGCCGCCGTGTTTATCGCGACCTCCGACGAAGCGATCCCCGTCCTGCTGTCCCATCCGTCGCTGTACGGCACGATCTGGAAGCTGCTGCTCATCAAACTGGCGGTGGCCTGTATTGCGGGCTTTCTGATCGACTGGATCTTCCCCGCCAAAGCCCCGGCAGACGCGCACAGCGCGGCGCACGGCGAGATGCACGAGCACTGCGACCACGACGAGTGCGGCCACGGCATCTGGCGCCCCGCGATTCAACACACGCTCAAGAGCGCGCTCTACATCTTTCTGGTGATTCTGGCGGTCTCTCTGGTCATATTCTTTATCGGTGAGGACCGGATCGCGCTGCTGCTGAACCGGAACGCGTTTGTCCAGCCACTGATCTCCGCGCTGATCGGGTTTATCCCCAACTGCGCCTCCTCGATACTGTTGACCGAATTGTACGCCTCCGGGATTCTGAGTTTCGGGTCGCTGGTCGCTGGTCTTATGACCAACACCGGCATCGGCTACCTGATTCTGTTCCGCTCAAAACACGACCTCAAGCGCAATATTCTGCTCGTCGCGCTGCTGCTGTTCATCGGACTGTTGACCGGATACATCCTGCAGCTGACCGCCGTCGCATAAGCACAAGCCTCGCGGAAACCGCGAGGCTTTTTTGCGTCTTTCGGCTAGATCTTGTCGTGCAACTTGAGCAGCTCGAACAGCATCTCGTCGCGGTACGCGGAGATCTCCTCGTAGTTCGCGCCGATGACGTCTTTCTGGTGCTCGATGGCCTCCATGATGCCCGCCTGCGCCACGTCCCCGAACCCCTCGGGCAGATCGTCCGCTTTCGAGAGATTAGAGAACACCATCTTCACGGTTTGCGCCATCGCTTTGGTGAACAGCGCGATGCCGCCCGGCCCGCCGCCCAGATGATAAACCATGCTCGGCCCGATGATCGCCCAGCGCAGTCCGGGTCCGTAAACGATCGCCTTGTCGGCGTCCTCGACCGAGCAGATGCCCTCCTCGATCAGGTGCGCGGCCTCGCGGAAAAGCGCCAGTGCGAGACGGTTGCTGACGAATCCGGCGATCTCCTTGTTCAGCAGAATCGGCTCTTTCCCGAGCAGTTTAAAGAACGCGATCGCCGTCTGTGCGGTCTCGTCGCTGGTCCCGCTCCCTTTCACGATCTCCACCAGCGGGATCAGGTGCGGCGGATTGAACGGATGCGCTATCAGGCAGCGCTCCGGATGTTTCGCGTTCGCCGCGATCATCGTGATCGGGATTCCGGAGGTGCTGCTTGCAAAAATTACGTCGTCCGGGATAATCTCCTCGATTTCCGCCAGCAGCTGCTGTTTCAGCGCAGGATTGTCGGGCGCGTTCTCCTGCACATAATCAACGCCGGTCACGGCCGTCTTGAGGTCGGTAGTGTAGGTGACGCGGGCAATCGCCGCATCGGCCTCCGCCTGTGTCATGACCTCCTTTGCCACGAAATAGTCGAGACTTTTCTTGATAAACGTTTTGGCGTAGTCAAGCTTCTCCTCGGAGATGTCGTACAGGCTCACAGAACACCCTTTCGCGATGAAGTTCACTGTCCAGCTGCATCCAATCGTTCCGCCGCCCACACAGGCAACTCTTTTGATGTCTTCCGCTTTCATAATGCTCTCCCCCCTTTTTTATCGTTCCGTCATACCATGCAAAATATTTAAACAAAAAAGCAGCGCATTGCGCTGCTTTTTATTATTTCTTGCTGATTTTGGGGCCCTGCGCGGTGTCTTCCAGCAGATATCCCTGCGCCGTGATCTCGCCGCGCAGCTGATCCGCCAACGCGAAATCCTTCGCCGCGCGCGCGTCCTGACGCCGCTGCGCCAGCGCCAGAATATCGGCGGGAATCACCGAGGTCTTGCGGTTGTACAGCAGCCCGATGACGTCGCAGAGCTCATCCATCGTCTTCGCCGCGCACTGCAGCGCGCTCTTCGGCTGTTCCTGCGCACTGTTGATGTCGCGCACCAGTTCAAAGACGGCGGCCAGCGCGTCGGCGGTGTTCAGGTCGTCGTCCATCGCCTCGATAAACTGCGCGGTGCGCTCGTCACAGAGCGCCGAAAGTGTGTCGACGCCCGTTTCCGGCGCGTTCTCGATCGCGAAATCGAGGTTGTCGCGGCAGGTGTAGATGCGCTCGAGCGAGACCTTGCACGAATCCAGCACATCGGTGCTGTAATTGACGGGACTGCGGTAATGGGCGCTGAGCAGGAAGAACCGAAGCGGCTCGTAGCCGTAGACCTCGGCGACGTCGCGCACCGTAAAGAAATTGTTCAGCGACTTGCTCATCTTGTGGGAGTCGATGTTGATGTAGGCGTTGTGCATCCAGTAGCGCACAAAGGGTTTCTCCCAGCAGCACTCGCTCTGCGCGATCTCGTTCTCGTGGTGCGGGAACACCAGATCCTGCCCGCCGCAGTGGATGTCGATCGTCTCGCCGAGATACCGCCGCGACATCGCCGAGCACTCAATATGCCAGCCCGGCCTGCCCTTTCCGTACGGGCTGTCCCACATCGGCTCACCGGGTTTCGCCGCCTTCCAGAGCGCGAAATCCATCGGGTCGCGCTTGCTCTCGCCGACGCTGATGCGCGCGCCCGCCTCGAGATCCTCGAGCGGCTGATGCGATAATTTTCCGTACTCTGCAAAACTGCGCGTGCTGAAGTAAACGTCGCCGTCCCCGGTCGCGTAGGCGTGTCCCTTGGCGACGAGCGTGTTGATGATCTCCAGAATGCCGTCGATGTTTTCGGTCGCGCGCGGGTGGGTGGTAGCCGGGCGGATGTTCAGGCCCTTCGCGTCGGTCCAGTACTCCTCGATGTAACGGGTCGCGATCTCGTCGACCGTCGTGTTCTCGGTGATCGCGCGGTGAATCAGCTTATCGTCGATGTCGGTGAAATTTTGGACAAAGTTGACGGTGTACCCGCGGTACTCTAAATACCGGCGCAGCACGTCGAACAGCAGAAACGGGCGCGCGTTGCCGATATGAAAATAGTTGTAGACGGTCGGCCCGCAGACGTACATCTTGAACTCGTTGCCGTCCAGCGGCACCAAATCTTCTTTTTGTCTCGAAAGGGTGTTATAAATCTGCATAGTATCCTCTATTTGAAAGTATTAAAGACGCTTTTGTTTTGAACGAGGTACAGTGCGCCGGACGCGACCGTAAATGCTGCGAGTAGCCACACGGCGATCCTGCTCGCTATCACCGTAATTGCGAACCAGTCGGGGTTGCTCTCGGTAATTTGACAGGCCAGCAGAATGGCGATGATAAACACCATCTGCAGCACCGTTTTCAATTTGCCGTGCCAGTTCGCAGAGATGACCTTGCCGTTGTTGGTCGCCGCAATCATGCGGACGCCGGAAACCGCGAAATCCCGCGCGATGATCAGCACCACAGGCACCACGCCGCCCAGACCCGCCCAGACGAAAAAGATCAGCGCGCCGATGACCAGCACCTTGTCGGCCAGCGGGTCGAGAAAACTGCCGAAACTCGTCACCATGTCCTTCTTTCGGGCGATGCTGCCGTCGAAAAAATCGGTCAGCGACGCAAGGCTGAAGATGATACACGCCCAGAGATAGTGCAGCGGAATGCCGGGCAGCATCGCGAACACCAAAAAGAGCGGAACCATCACCGCGCGCGCAACAGTCAGTTTGTTCGGAAGATTCATACAGCGTCCTCCTGATTCTGAACTGATTATAATATATAATATGAATTTAGTATAGACTGCAATCAAAAAGAACCCTTCCGAAAAAGGATTCTTTTTATTTGTTTTGCCGAAATTACGCGGACATGCTCTCGAACTGGCTCCGGTAGAGCTCGGCGTAGAAGCCGCCTTTCGCCAGCAGTTCCTCGTGGGTTCCCTGTTCGACGATGTCGCCCTCGTTCAGGCACAGAATCAGATCCGCGTTGCGGATGGTGGACAAACGGTGCGCGATGATGAAGCTCGTGTGGTTCTGCATCAGATTATCCATCGCGCGCTGGATCATGATCTCGGTCCTCGTGTCGACCGATGAGGTCGCCTCGTCGAGTATCAGGATGTTGGTCTCGGCCAGAATCGCCCGGGCGATGGTGATCAGCTGCTTCTGTCCCTGCGAGATGTTCGTGCTCTCCTCGTTCAGCTCGAACTGGTAGCCGTCGTCCAGCATGCGCACGAACTTGTCGACCTGCGCCGCTTTCGCCGCCGCGATGACCTCCTCGTCGCTCGCGTCGGGCCGCCCGTACCGGATGTTCTCGAGAATCGTGCCGTTAAACAGCCAGGTGTCCTGCAGCACCATGCCGATCTGTGAGCGCAGATCGTGGCGCGAGAAATCGGTGATGTTGTTGCCGTCGATCGAAATCGAGCCGCTGTCGACGTCGTAGAAGCGCATCAGCAATTTGACGAGCGTCGTCTTGCCTGCGCCGGTCGGGCCGACAATCGCGACTTTCTGGCCAGCTTTGACATCCGCCGAGAAGTCCTTGATGATGATATCCTCGCCGTTGTAGCTGAAGCGGACGTGATCGAACACAACGTCGCCCCGGATGGTCAGGCCGCTCTCGCCGTTCCGTGCGATGCGGACCTTCGGCTCGACGACCTCCAGCTCCTTCTCGTCCATGAATTCGAAGACGCGTTCGGCCGCGGCAATCGTCATCTGGAACTGGGTGGAGATTCCGCCGACCTGCGTGATCGACTGGTTCAGCGTGCGCATGTAGGAGATAAACGCCTGAATACCGCCGAGCGTCAGCTTTCCGCCCGCCGCCATGCTGGCGCCGATCATACAGACGATGACGTACCCGATATTGCCGATCAGCTGGGTCAGCGGCATAATCAGCGAGGAGTAGAACTGCGCGCGCCAAGCCGCGTGGTACAGTTCCTCATTGCCCTCGTTGAAATCGTCGATCGATTTCTGCTCGCCGTTAAAGACTTTCACGACGGTGTGGCTGCCGTACATCTCCTCGATGTGTCCGTTTACCCGGCCCAGCGCTTTTTGCTGGCGCTTGAAGAATTTTTGGGAGTTCTTCATGATCAGCACGATCGCGATGGCTGAGATCGGAATTACCGCCAGCGAGATCAGCGTCATCGTGCCGCTGATGGTCAGCATCATCACGATCGTCGAGATCAGCGATGCCACCGA
Organism: Oscillospiraceae bacterium; assembly: GCA_031554355.1. Taxonomy (GTDB): domain Bacteria; phylum Bacillota; class Clostridia; order Oscillospirales; family Ruminococcaceae; genus JAVBRN01. Next base: position 8,202 of record JAVBVJ010000152.1, on the reverse strand, counting down.
GCTGACGGCCTGCGTGATGGTCTGGTTGAGGTTAGAGCTCACCGAATCCACGTCGTTGGTCACGCGCGACATAATGTCGCCCTGCGCCGTGCGGTGGAAGTAATCGATGGGCAGCCGGTTGATTTTTTGAATCAGCGAATTGCGCATATCGTAGGAGATGCTGGTCGAGACCTTTGCGATAATCATGCCCTGCACGTAGGAGATCAGCGTGCTGCCGACATAGATTGCCAGCGTAATCAATAGAATCTGGCCGATATAGGTGAAATCCATTTTATCTGTGACGCCGAGGATGATGTCCTTAAGCCCCGATACGAGCGCGTCGGTTGCCTTCGCCATGATCTTGGGGCCGAACGTCATCGCCACCGCGGAGACCGCGGCAAAGATGCTGACGACCAGAATACTCCATTTATAAGGAGCTAAATAGGCGACCAGCTTTTTCAGTGTGCCCTTAAAATCCTTCGCTTTCTCTCCGCCGCCGCGCATCATCGGCGGCCCGCCGCCAAACCCGCCGGGACCTTGAGAAGGTCGCTGCTGTTGTGTGTTTCTCTCTTGCTCTGCCATGTTACATCTCCTCCTTTGTCAGCTGCGAGGACGCAATCTCGCGGTAGGTTTCACAGCTTTGCAGCAGTTCTTTGTGAGTGCCGATACCGGCGATGGCGCCGTCCTCCAGCACGATGATCTGTTCCGCCTGCATAACGGTGCTGACGCGCTGGGCGACAACGATAAGGGTCGCTTCCTGCAGATTCTGGCGCAGCGCTTTACGCAACGCAGCGTCGGTCTTGAAGTCCAGCGCCGAGAAGCTGTCGTCAAAGATGTAGATTGGCGCTCTCTTGACCAATGCGCGGGCGATCGACAGACGCTGGCGTTGTCCGCCGCTGACGTTGCTGCCGCCCTGCGAGATCAGGTGCTCGGTCTTATCCTCGTACTCGCCGACGAAATCCGCCGCCTGCGCGATGGAAAGCGCCTGCGCGATCTCCTGTTCGGTCGCGTCGGGTCTGCCGTAGCGGATGTTCTCGGCGATGGTGCCGCTGAACAGAATCCCCTTCTGCGGAATAAACCCGATCTCCTCGCGCAGCTCGTGCTGCGTGATGTCGCGGATGTCCGTGCCGTCGATCGTGATGTTACCCTCGGTCACGTCGTACAGGCGCGGAATCAGGTTGACGAGCGAGCTCTTGCCGGAACCCGTCGCGCCGATGATGGCGGTCATCTGTCCCGGTTTAGCGGTAAAACTGATGTTGTGCAGAACGGGTTCCTGCGACCGGCCGTACCGGAATGTCACATTGTTGAACGCCACGGTTCTTGTGTCGGACTTACGAAGCGTCTTCGGCGGTTCCGGGTCATTAATGATCATCGGGGAGTCGAGCACCTCGGCGATGCGCCTGCCCGAAACCGAGGCGCGCGGCACCATAATAAACATCATCGCAATCAACAGGAACGACATGATAATCTGCATCGCATACTGCATAAAGGCCATCATATCGCCGATTTGAATCGTTGCCGCTGCGACGCCCTGACCGCCGAACCAGATGATCCCGACCATGACGACGTTCATCAGCAGCATCATCAGCGGCATCGCAAACGCCATGACCCGGAAGATCCACAGGTTGGTCTTGGCAAGCGCGCCGTTGACGCCGTCGAACCGCTCCTCCTCCACCTGCTCGTTGCCGAACGCGCGGATAACCATAACGCCGGAGAGGTTCTCGCGGCTGACGAGGTTGATCTCGTCGGTCTGTTTCTGTAAAATCTTGAATTTCGGCACCACCAGATTGTACATCAGCACAATCAGCAGCAGCAGAACGCCGACCGCCGTGGCGATGATCCAACTGAGCGTGCTGCCCTTTTGCAGCGCGAAAATAACGCCGCCGACGCCCATGATCGGCGCATAACACAGAATCCGCAAGCCCATCGTGATCAGCATCTGAACCTGCGTCACGTCGTTGGTGGTCCGCGTAATCAGCGAGGCGGTCGAGAACTTGTCGAACTCCTTGCCGGAGAAACGCTCCACCTTCTCGAAGATCGCCCGGCGCACATCGCGGGAGAACGCCGCGCCGATGCGGGAGGACAACAGTCCGTTCAACACCGAGGCGACGACGCCGCCCAATGTGATGAGCAGCATACTGAGGCCTGTTTTCAGGATGTAATCCTGCTGAATCTGCTCGGTGTCGATCGCGATCTCCTGATAGAACGCTTTGATAAAGATCGCGCCGACCTGTGTACCCATCTGCTCGATGACGGCGCTGTCCTCGGTCGAGTAGTAGCTCTTCAGCATCTCGGGCGGAATCTGGGACAACATCGGCAGAATCTGATATATCTGTTCGATATCCAACGCCGTCTCCTCGGTGTCCTCGAGGTTGATCTCCTGCCCGCTTTGTTCCGAGAATTCCTTAAAAAAGCTGACCATCGCGGAGGCCGAACGGCCGAAGATATCGCCGACCGCTTCGTTTTTCGTGTCGATCAGCACGAATTTTTCGCCGTCCGCCGTATACGCGTCGCGGAACGTCTTTTCCGCGTCCGCGGGCATAAACGCCGTCATCAGCGTCATCGCCCTGTCCGACATCTCCTTCGGTGCCTTTTCCGTGATACCGCTGAGCTGGATGCCGTTGTTGACGATGTCGCTCATGCGGTTGGGAAGCTCCAGATCCGCCATAGCGCGCCCAAACAGCAGCGCAATACACAGAATCAGTATCAGCGTGTAGGGCTTTAAATACTTGAATAGTCTCTTCAAAATGGTTTACCTTCCTGATTTGCTAGTGTGTTCTGAAAGTTTTGAATGATGCGCTGCAATAAGCTCCGATAAATCTCGACATCTTTCTCCGAAAATCCCGCGTACTTGATCGCCGCCAGCGAATCAAACGCCTCGAGCGCCTCCTTCGTATATTGCCGCCCCTTCTCGGTCAGCGTCACGTTGACGATGCGGCTGTCCTTTTCGTCGCTTTCCCGATGCACAAACCCGATTTTCTCCAGCCTACGCAGCGAGATCCCGACGGAGGCGTTGCTGACGCTCGCTCTTTTTGCGAGATCCGTCTGGCTGCAGCAACGCAGTTCCTGCAAAAACATCATCATTGTAAACTGGGCGGGGTGCATCTGGTTTCCGTCGAATTTTCCGTACAGAATGCGCATCTGCATCTTGTGGAGATCGCGGTCGTACATCTCCAGTTCCTTGAGCCGGTCCATCTAATCACCTCGATTGTAAACCGATTTATAGTAAACCGGTTTAATATAAATCGCTTTAACAATTATAGCGAAATAATAGACAAAGTCAAGCCTTATTTTTTATAAAGATTGTCCTACTCTCAACACATTTTCTGTGAATTTTTTCAGCGGGTGACTTGTCGCCCGAAACTGACGCGAATCCGCTTCCCTGCACGAGATCCTCCTCTGTTGTTGATCGCGGCGCCGGGAATGCTATAATAGACTGGATCACCGTTTTCCGCAGTTGCGGTCAAGAAAACAGATGCGGTTTTCTGTAGAATAAACTCGGGGGTGAGGAACGATGCAGGAACAAAATACGGAGAATCCGGCGGTAGCGGATCAGATGAAAGCGTTTATTTTGGGTCGTCTGCAGCAGCCCATCACCGCGCACGAGCTGGCCAGAGCCGTCGGTTACTCCCCGTACCACGCCGCGCGCCTGTTCAAAGAGCAAACCGGCCTGTCGCCGTTCGAGTTTATCCGGCAGGAGCGGCTGGTGCAATCGGCGCACGCGCTGCGCAGCGGCAATTCCCGCGTGCTGGACATCGCGCTCGACTTTGTTTTCGATAGCCACGAGGGATTTACGCGCGCTTTTTCGCACGCGTTCGGCATTACGCCGAAAAAATACGCCGCCTACCCGGATCCCGACGGCTGGCGCATCCCCTATCGTTACGATAACCGCCAAAATACAAAGACGAAGGAGAAGGATATGGAACCGAACACCGCTGTTATTTTTACGCAGATCGTCGAACGTCCCGCCCGAAAGCTGATTTTAAAAAAAAGTAAAAACGCCAAGGACTATTTCGCGTACTGCGAGGAGGTCGGATGCGGCGCCTCGGGCAACTCGACCGCGTGGGACACGCTGACAGGCATCAAGGAGGCGCTGTACGAACCCGTCGGCCTGTGGCTTCCGGAGAATCTGCGCCCCGCGGGAACCGGCGTTTACGCGCACGGCGTCGAGGTACCCGGCGACTACGCAGGCGGGATCCCGGCCGGATTCGACGTGATCGATCTCGCGCCCTGCAAACTACTCGTATTTCAGGGCGAGCCGTATGACGACGCGGATTTCGAAAAATCGATCGACCTCTGTATGGACCGCATCGAGAAGTTCAATCCCGAGGTCTACGGCTACCGGTTCGCACCGGAGCTCGCGCCGAGAATGCAGCTGGAACAGATGGGCTGGCGCGGATACATCGAGTTACGCCCGGTCGCGGAGATGCGCTGACCGCTTCGTTCGGCGATCATCTACACGAAACGCGGACGCCCGTTCGGGTGTCCGCGTTTACTTAACGTTGATTATTTTGGCGCACGCTGTTCACACAGAAAAGATGGCAAAATACGAATTTTGTGCTATGATAGCAATAAATTGCATCTACTATACAGGAACATCGCTCAAAAGAAGGCGGGATCGACATTAAGATCAACAAACGCACTTTATTCAAATTCGGGATCAACCTCCTCATTCTGGTGATTGTGGGGTTGGTCGTGTACTGGGTCATCGAGCAGGTGCTTCCGGGCCTCTGGCCGATCATCGAGACCGGCGACGAGGCGGAGATCGAGAAGTATATCCGCGATCAGGGCAGCCTCGGCGGCATTATCGTCCTCGCGGTGCTGCAGATGCTTCAGGTCATCTCCGTGATCTGTCCCGGCGCGCCGATTCAGATCGCCGCCGGCATCGTGGAGGGGCCGCTCGTCGGCTTTTTGGTCTGCTACTTCTCCTACGTCGCGATCAACATGCTGATTTTTGTCCTCGCGCGCAAGCTGGACAACAAAACCGGCGCGTTTTTCTCCACCGACGAGGTCAAGGAGTCCAAATTTAAGTTTATCACGGAGGCGAAGCACCCCGAGATCATGGTCGCCGTCGGCTGCATGATGCCGTTTCTGCCAAACGGAATTATCCCCCACGTCGCCGCCCGAACGAAACAGATCACCACCAAGAACTTCTTCTACTCCGTCCTGATCGGCTCCCCGCTGCCCATTCTGGCGCTGTGCCTGATCGGCCCGCGTCTACTGCGCTGCAACTTCCTGCTCGCCGCCCTCATGCTGGTCGGGCTCGTCGGCATCACGGTTCTGTTGTTTGTGTTTCGCGATCAGATCTCCCGAATCGTCTACAAAAAAGGCGTGTAGCGCGAACGGATCGTTCTTACATACATGAAAAAGCGGCCTGCTCACCGAGCGAGTCGTTTTTTATTGCTTCCGATTCGAAAGCGCAGTAAAACGTCACACGATACCCAAAGAAAATACCACCCGACACCGGGTGGCATAATTATTAAGCTTCCGGCAGCGGCCCGCCGCTCGCGATATCTGCGAGCCACGAGACGTAGATGTTTGTCCCAAGCAGGAAGCTCTCAATCGGGAACCGCTCGTCCTCCATGTGGGCGTAATCACCGTCGCCTTCGAACGTGGGGCCCCAGCCGACAAAGTTGGGCAGCGCCTTCGCGTAGGTCGTTCCTCCCGCGACGCGCCAGCCGGTCGGGATCCCGTAGCGCGACAGCACGGTCTGCATGTGCGCGATCGGCGGCATCGTCACCGAGGTGCGGATCGGTTCCAGATAGTCCGCGAAGCTATAGGTCGCGTCGTACTCCGAGCATATCCGCGAAAAGACGCGGTCGATGTCGGCGCGCGTGACACCGTACCGCTGGCGGATATTGATGTTCAATGTGACGTCGCCGTCCGCCTTGCGCAGCACGGTCGGCGCGACGCTGGTCGCCCCCGTGACCTCGCCCTCGAACTCGTTTCCGCCGTCGTCGATACCGAGCACAATCGTCGGTTTTTCGTGGCCTTCGCCGTCGATCTCGGGGCTGTTGCCGCCCGCAAAATAGCGCAGCAGAAACTGACCGAAGCGGCACTGCGCGGCGTCGCTGTCGCTGCGCACCATTTTCAGAATCGCGTTGTCGCCGAGTTTCGGCATGCTGCTGTGGCAGGCCTTGCCGAGATAGCTGATCGTTTCTCCGCCGTTCGGCTGTATCGTCGCCTTGGACGGAATCGAGTTCGGACTCTCGCCCGCCGACAGCGCCGAAAGATCCTTCGCGTCGCCGGAAAAGCGCAGCAGCATGTCGATGTAGCCGTTCTCGACATTGTAGACCGGGAATGCGGAGTCGGGCGTAAACCCGAAGGTCGGCGTCTCGTACTGCGCGCGGAAATGGTCGATGTCGGTCCACACCGTCTCCTCCCTGCTGCCGACAATCAGCCAGATGCGTCTGTTCAGCGCAAGATTCAGATCCAGCGCGGCTTTCAATGTGTACAGGCTCATGATCGCGGCGCCCTTGTCGTCCTCCGTGCCGCGCCCCCAGATCGCGCCGTCTTTTACGACCATCTCGAACGGCGGGTGCGTCCATTTATCGATATCGCCGATATCGACGACGTCGACGTGGACCAGCAGGCCGACGATCTCCGCGCCGCTGCCGATCTCAACGACGCCGACGTCCTTCTCCCTTGTCATGGAGGTGCGCATGCCGAACTGCCGCGCGCGCTGTAAGATAAATTCGATGGAAGCGGTGCTCTCCTCCGGTCTGTCGGCGGTGCTTTGGAACGCGATGAGCGTCTTGAGGTCGGCGAGCATATCCTCTTTGTAGCTTTCGACCAGTTCCTGAATTCTGATTTTCATGTGGTTTCCTTTTTTATTTGCAGTAGTCTGCGGCGATGATCGCGAAAAGCGCCGCGCCGCGCTCGAGCTCTTTGATCGAGACGGATTCGTCGGGCGTGTGCCCGTATCCGCCCTCCCCGGGACCGAATACGATACAGCTGGCGCTCGTCTCTCCCGCAATAAATCCTGCATCGGTCCAGGCGCCGCATACATCGGTACCGTCGGGTAGGTTGTAGGCGCGCAGCGCGCGCTGCGTCGCCGTGATAATCGGGTCGTCCTCCGCGAGGACATAGGGGTTGTGCGGCATGTTGTTGTTGCCGGCGAACTGGTCGGTGACCGTCGCCGAAAAACGCGGATCCTCGGCGTGCAGCTCGTCGATGATGGCCTGCAGCTCGCCGTAGACCTGCGCGATGCTCTCGCCCGGCACCGAGCGCCGGTCGAACGTGATGGTGCAGCTGCCGGGCACGGTCGAGCACTGGGTGCCGCCGTGGATCGTCGCGAAGTTGAGGGTCGGGAACCCGAGAATCGGGTGCTCGCGCGCGGCCAGCACCGGCTGGTAGCGTGATTCGACGCGCTCGATAAAGCGGCTCGCCATCACGATGGCGTTGATGCCGTTTTCCATCTCGCTGCTGTGTACCTGTTTTCCGGTCACCTCGACGTTGATCCACTCGAGGCCTTTTTGTCCGATGCGCAATGTCAGGTCGGTCGGCTCGCCGACAATAACTGCATCGGTGTGCGGGCCGTGTTCTATGATGTGCTTGACGCCGAGCCCCAGCTCCTCCTCGTCGGCGACTCCGCCGAACACGATGTCTCCGGCAAGCCGGACGCCCACGCGGTGCAGTGCGATCATCGCCGCCATCATCGCCGCGCAGCCGCCCTTCATGTCGCAGGACCCGCGCCCAAAGACGCGCCCGTTCTCGATGCGTCCGGAGAAGGGGTCGGCGTCGTCGTACTCGTAGGCCGGCACCGTGTCGAGGTGGCCGCACAACATCAGCGACCGCCCGCCGCCGGTGCCCTTGATCGTCGCGATGCAGTTGTACCGACCGGGCGCGACCTCAACGGCTTCGGCGGGAATCCCCTCCGCTAAAAAAACATCGCGGATATACGCCGCTATCGCTTTCTCCTGGTTCTCCAGAAAGGAGTAGCTCGGGATGCGGACGAGCGCAGCGGTCAGCGCCCCGCAATCGATGGCGGTAAGTTCTTTTTGAACAGCCTGCATTTGATCTTCAGTCATTTATCCGTTTCCTTTACAGTGATGACAGGCGACGAGATGTCCGCCGCCGGTATCGGTCAGTGTCGGACGCCCGGTGCGGCAGCGCTCCTCCACCTCGGGACAGCGGCCCGCAAAGCAGCAGCCCGCAATCCTACCGACGGCGTTGGCGACCTCGCCGGGCAGCAGTTTTCGCTCACCGGTGCGAACCTTCCCC
>JAVBVJ010000137.1:0-12471 GCA_031554355.1 Oscillospiraceae bacterium | reverse complement strand
CGACTGTCTCCATACGAAATACGGAGCCAGTCGGCCTAATCCTTAGCTTTTCTACGTCTGCCTTTTCTATTTTGTGTCTACTATCCCTGGGGCTGTGCACCGTGTGGTGTAAGTCTTTTTTTCGCCGAACTGCAACAAATGCTTCAACCGGCTGCTGCTATTCCGCGCGGGTAGTCAGCGCTGCACTTTTCTTGCTACGAACAGAGTTTGAGTTGTTGACCACTATATTATAAACGCTGTATATTTAATTTTTAATGTATTAAAAATGCAATATCTACGCAAACGAATCAAAATGGGGGCTTTATATCCCGACAACACCCGGGTTGACGACGCGAGCGCCCCGAACCGATGTTTACGCGTCTCTTTCGTCGGAAATACTGTTTGGGAGAAGTTCCACGGAATCGAAGGCGGGCTGTTTCGCCTTTTCGTGCATCCGCCGGTACTGCACCGTTGAGCAGCCGTGGGTCTCGCGAAACAACTTGACGAAGTAGGGCAGACTGTCGAAGCCGCAGTCGCCGCAGCACTCGGTCGCGGTTTTTCCCTCCTCCAGCAGAATCGCGGCCTGAACCATACGCACCTGATTCAGGAAAGTCCAGTAGGTGATCCCGGTGGCGGACTTGAAGAACTTGCAAAAATAGTATTTACTGAAGTTCAACTGCTTCGCCGCCTCCTCGATCGTCACCGGCTCGGCGAAGTTCTGGTTTGTCCACTCGATGATCTGGCGGAGATTGCCGGTGGAAACAGTGTTCGCGATCATGGGCCGCTTGGCGTCCGATACCGACTGGAAATGGGAGAACATCCGGATCAGCAGCTGCATCCGCGCGAAGACATCGTCGTCGTGCCGAATCAGCTCCTCGGTGATGCCAAGAACCTGCTCGGGGTACGGGATGTTGTAGGGAATCGACTCGATTGAATATCCGTTAAACATCAGCATTGCCTTGATGTCGACAAAGGGTTTCAGGTTTTCAAGCGAGATCTTCATGACATAGGCGTAGCCGTCGTTCTTTTTAAAACTGGTTGAGTGAACAATAAAAGGAGGAATAAAGATGCAGACAATCCCGCCCTGAACCTCGATGCGTTCCTTTCCGATAACAACCTCGCCAAACACGCCGTCACAGACCAGAATCTCGATGGTGTCGGCGTAATGCAGCGGTACGACGTCGTCGTGCGGAAAAAGCTTGGTGTGGGTGGTGTGCGGAATCTGCGCGCTGTAACTGTGATGCTCCGTAAACGTTGTGGTATTGATGACAAAATCATTGACGCGCTTGGTTAGCGGCAGCGGATTCATTGCCATAATCTGGACCTCCAAATAAATCGGGACAGCAATATAGAGATATAATTCGCCAATAAATCGATAGTATTTTATCATGATAACTTGTATACTGCAATAGGAAGCGGAGGATCGCTGTCCGAATTTGTACAAGTTGCACAAACCGAGAGGCATTCTATGGTGGAAAAGAGCCTAAAATGGGTGGTAATTGGGACTGGAATGGTCGCGGAACACGCGCATATTCCGGCGATATCCGCCTGCCCGGATGCGGCGCTGGTCGCGGTGATGGACCTCAATGAAGCGGCGGCGCGGCGTGTTGCGCAAAAGAACAATATACCATCATTTTATACAGATTTTGATGAACTGATTGTGAAGGAAAAACCGGACGTGGTTTCGGTTTGTGTACCGAACGCGTTTCACGACGAAGTGTGTCTGAAAGCGCTGGCAGGCGGCGCGAATGTTTTTTGCGAAAAGCCGCTTGCGCTCACCTATCAGCGGACAAAAGCGGTTTTTGACGTAGCGGAGGCTGCAGGAAAACTCGTGATGGCAAGCCAGACGGCGCGGGTGAATCCCGACGTCATGAGCGCGAAGAAACTGATGGAAGACGGGGTTTTAGGCGCGGTTTATTATTCGGAAATCAACCGTATCCGGCGTCGCGGTGTTCCCAAGTGGGGCGCATTTCATAAAAAAGCGACGAACGGCGGCGGTGCGCTCTGTGATATCGGCGTGCATCAGATCGATGCGCTGCTGTGGATTCTGGGCAATCCCGCGTTTGAGCGTGTCACCGGATTTGCCAGCGCGGCGATCGTCAAAAGCGGGGATACACAGGTTTCGTCGCTGAAGGAAAGCGGCGCGCCGGCGGGCGTCTTTGAACAGGTGCGGTATACGCCGGACGAGTTCGAGGTCGAGGAGTTCGCGAACGGCATGATCGTGCTGGAGGGGCCGGTGGCGGTCAACTTTAAGGTTGCGTGGTCGGCGAATCTGCCCAACGCGCAGGCGTTGACCGTGTTGGGGGATCGCGGCGGATTGACGCTGCCGGAGCTCACGGTATTCAGCGGGGTCGGAGGCCATCAGGCCGACAGCAAGCTTCGGATATTCAACGAGCTGCCGAACAACGACAAGCCGTTTTACGGTCATTACTCTCTTGTAAACAACTTCGCAAAAGCGGTTCTGGGCGAGGAATCTCCGCTTGTAAAGCCGGAGGAGACGCTGAATGTCGCGGCGATCATCGACGCGTTTTACCGTTCCGCCGAGCTGGGACGTGAGGTCACGGCCGCAGAACTCTATTAAGGAGCTGCCATGGAGAAAATCAAGGTCGTTCTGATCGGTGCCGCGCATATGCACGTATTGGAGCAGGCGCGTTACTGCACCGAGCACGACGATATCGCGCTTTGCGGGTTCGGGGATGCCCGGCCGGAAATCGACGAATTTGATCACGGGGAGCCGTACACCCGCAGCTGGAACGTGCGGTATCTGCGGGACACCTACGCGTTGCCTTGTTATGATAATTACATTGAAATGCTGGACAGCGTCGAGCCGGATTTTGCTGTTATAACAACTGAGACATCGCTGCACGCGGCGGTCTTCTCCGAATGCGCAAAGCGCGGCATCTCCGCCAGCATCGAGAAGCCGATGGCCATGACGATGGCGGAGGGCGAGAAACTGGCTGCAGCCGCGAAAGCGAACGACGTGCTGCTGGTCGTCAACTGGCCGATCGCGTGGCGTCCGTGGTTTTATCAGATGAAAGAGCTGCTCGAAAGCAGTGCGATCGGAACCCTGGTCAAGATGCGGTATCTTGCGGGACATACCGGCCCGCTGGGCGTCGGCGCGAAGCACCGCGGCGTTTCGGAGACGGCCGCGCCGATGACCGACGAACAGAGAACCGGTACCTGGTGGTACCACCACACGCCGGGCGGCGGCGCATTATTGGATATGCTGAGCTACGGCGCCATCGTCTCCCGGTGGATGCTCGGCCGGTCGCCGGAGAAACTGCGCTGCACCGTGGCCAACACACGGCACCCCTACGCCGATATTGAGGACGAGGCCGTCGCGGTTCTCGACTTCGGAACGGCGCTCGCCGTGATTGAAGGAACGTGGAACAGCCCTTCGCTGGCGATAGCGCCCGGGCCGGAACTGTACGGAACCGAAGGGATGCTGCGCTGCCGCAGGGATCGCGACGACGTGATAGTCGAGCGCATGGATTACAACGGAAACGTCACCGCCTATCCCGTCTTGACGCCGGCGCCCGGAATGCGGAATATCGTCGATGCCTACGCCGCATACCGCAACAGCGGAACGCCGCTGCCCGCGTTGGTCGGGCTGGATTTGAATCTGAAAGCGCTGGCGGTGATGACCGACTGTATCGCGGCGGCTGAGAAAGAAAATACGGACTGAATATTTGGGTAATAGTGCGCGAAAATCTCGATGAGATACAGAGCGCTCTATATATTAAAAGGAGGATCTCTATGAAAAAGGTAATTTCAATTCTGTTGGTAGCTCTGATGATGCTGGCCTTATTCGGCTGCACGCAGAAAACACCGGAACCGACCCCGACACCGGAGCCGGAACCCACATCCGATCTCGCTTATCCGAACGCAAAGATTGTTATTACGCTTCCCGGCACCTTGGGCGACAAGTCGTTCAACGACCTGATGGCAGTGGCAAGAGACAATCTGATTGCGACGTACCCCGGCATCACGATCGACCTGTTCGAAGCGAAGTCGCCCGCCGACTTTGAGCCGAACATTCTGGCAGCCGCCAACGGCGGATACGACCTTGTATGCGTGCTGGCCGGCCAGCAGAGAGAAGCCGCGAAGAACGTTGTCCTTCAGTATCCGGACAAACAGTTCTGCACCATCGACTTCGTGCTCTATGACGACGACCACAACACCTACCCGAACGTGATGAGCACGCTGTCCGCGCCCAACGAGGGCCAGTTCCTGGTCGGTGCGGTCTGCGCGATGCTGACCACATACACCGAGCTGCCGAACATCAACGAAGACAAGATCGTCGGCTGGATTTCCGGAACGGAAACCCCGGGCATCTATGACTTCTGGCTCGGCTTCCAGCAGGGTGTGTACTACATCGATCCCGACATCCAGATCCTTCAGGCCTATGCAGGCAGCTACACCGACCCGATCAAGGGCAAAGAGCTTGCCCTGGCGCAGTACGAGCAGGGCGCGGATGTTATCGCGCAGGTTGCGTCCGGCACCGGACTCGGCATCATCGAGGCGGCTGCGGAGCAGGAGAAATACGTCATCGGCGTCGACAATAACCAGGATGATCTCGCGCCCGGCTATGTCGTCACCTCCATGTACAAACACGTCGAGCTTGCGGCATTCTACCTGATCGAAACCTTCATTAAGGGTGATTTCGAGGGCGGATCCTACAAGTACATGAACGTGGAGTCCGGCGGTGTTGCGCTGACCGATTTCGCTGTATTCAAGGCGCATTGGGGCGATAAGTTCCCGCAGGAGATCATGGATCGCGCGCAGGAAATCGCCGACAAGATCGCCAGCGGTGAGATCGTTGTTGATATGCATCCGGGCCTCCGTCCCTGGTTCTAATCGGTAAGATTTCGTCACATAGGGGCGGGAACTCCCGCCCCTATAAAAAACAGGAGAGGTGGATCCGATGACTGAAACCGGTGATCTGCTTGTTTCGCTGGACAACATAGACAAACAGTTTCCGTTTGTGAAAGCGGTTGATTCGGGTCGTTTTCATTTAGAAAAAGGAGAGATACACGCTTTACGGGGGGAGAACGGCGCGGGCAAATCTACGCTGAGGTAGATCCTTTACGGCCTGTACACCGCGGACAGCGGCACCATCGTCATTAAGGGCGAGAACGTCGACATCAAACACTACAATACCGCAAAGGCAATCCATTACGGCATCGGCATGGTTCATCAGGAATTTATGCTGGTCAACGAGCTCAGCGTGCTGGAGAACATCATACTCGGCATGGAACCGGTAAAGGACGTCCGGATCGACTTGGATAAAGCCGAGGAACTGGTCCGTAAATACTGTGAAAACTATCATCTGGATATCCAGATGCACAAAATTGTAAATAACATCTCCGTCGGAGAGATGCAGCGTGTGGAGATCATTAAAGCGCTCTATCGGGGGGCTGAAATCCTTGTACTAGACGAGCCGACGGCGGTTTTGACACCGCAGGAATCCCAGCGCCTGTTTGCCATCCTCAGAGCGATGCGGGACGACGGAAAGACCATCGTCTTCATCTCCCACAAGCTCTCGGAAGTGATGGAGATCAGCGACCGCGTCACCGTGATGCGCCGCGCGAAATTCGTTGCGACGGTGAACACCTGCGACACGTCGCCGCAGGAACTTTCCAAAATGATGGTGGGCCGCGACGTGGAGCTGGAAGGCTTTCCGACCGAGAGCAACGCCGGGGAAGTGGTACTTCAGGTCGACGACCTCTTTGCGATGGGCATCCGAAATCTGTCGTCCATCAAGCGGATCTCGTTCGAGCTGAAAGCCGGGGAGATTCTGGGGGTTGCGGGCATCGAAGGCAACGGCCAGACCGAGTTGGTCGAGGTGATCTCGGGGCTGCGGCCGAGTCAGGGCGGATCGGTCAAGCTGAACGGGGTTGAGATCACGAACCGCACCCCGAACGAGATTCGGAAGATCGGGCTGTCGCATATTCCGGAGGATCGCAATGTACGCGGATTAAACCGCGGGATGACGGTGTACGACAATATCTACGCGACGCATACAAAGGACAAAAACCTGAGCAACGCGTTATACCGCAAGACAAAAAAGATCAACCAATACGGAGACGATCTGATTCAGAAGTATGATATCCGCCCGGCGAACGGCAAGGCGAACGCGGAACAGTTCTCCGGCGGCAATGCCCAGAAAATTGTTATCGCACGCGAGGTGGAGATGCAGAAAGCGCTCCTGATTGCGGCACAACCCACGCGCGGCGTGGATGTCGGCGCCATCGAGTCGATCCGGCAGATCCTGAACGAGGCGAAAAAGGCCGGATACGCGATCCTGCTGGTCAGTGCGGATCTTTCGGAAATACTGGCGCTGTCCGACCGGATTATCGTCATGTTTGAGGGACGCATTTCCGGGGAACTTGCGGGCGGCCGCGATGTGGACATCGAAAATCTCGGACTGCTGATGATGGGGGAAAAGACATGCTAGGGCCTTTGAAACTCACAAAATCAAAGACAGTCAATGCGATCATCAAGGTTGTTGCGCCGTTTATTGTATTCTCTCTCATTCTGTTCATCCTGGGCTACAATCCCTTTGCTGCGCTTCGGGAGCTGTTCCGCGGCGCGTTCATCGGGAAATACAATTTCGGCACGACGCTGGAAAAATTCTCGCCGATCTTCATGACAGGCATCGCCTTTCTGGTGGCCAGTAAGGTGAAATTTTTCCATCTCGGTATCGAAGGTTCGCTGTATATCGGCGCGATCATCGCTGCCGGCGCGGGGCTGATTCCGAATCTGCCGCGGTTCATCCATCTTCCGGTGGCGCTGCTTCTTGCGGTGCTTGCCGGGGCGCTGTGGTCGCTGATCCCGGGTGCGCTGCGCGCGTTCTTTAACGTCAACGAAGCGTGCGTAACGATGATGTTGAACTATGTCGCGATCTACTTCTCGTCGTACATGATTGTCAATGTCTGGTCCGCGAAGGATGTCGCGGCAAAAACGCTGGATGTGCTGCCGACCGCGCAATTCACCAAAATTATGCCGCCCAGCCGTGTGACGAACGCGATCTTTTTGGTTGCGGTGGTCTATGCGGCGGTCTACTGGTTGCTGTACAAAACGAATCTCGGCTACAAGCTGAACTCCGTGGGAACCAACCGTTTCTTTGCGGAATATGCGGGGTTTTCGAGCAAAAAAATGGTGCTTGTCGCGACCTTCATCGCGGGGGCGATCGGCGGTATGGCGGGCGGCATCGAGACGCTCGGAACCTACCGTGCCATGATGGACGGATTCTCGTCTAATATCTCGTTCGACGGTATGCTGGCCTCGTTAATTGCGCAGAACGACCTGAAAAAGCTGCCGCTGTTTGCGTTCATGATTGCGGCGATCCGCGCCGGCGCGCTGGGCATGGAACGGTTTTCAGGCGTTCCGAAAGCGGTTGTCGATATGCTGATCCCGATCCTCATCCTAATGCTCTCCATCGACGGCCTGTTTGATTTTGCCGGAAAACTGTTTGTGAGAAGTGATAAAAAGACACTTGCTCCCGAAGGGAGTGAGCAGTAATGGAATGGAATAAAATTATCACCTACCAGATGATCCACTCGACCATCCGTTCGGCGACCCCGATCGTGATGGCGACGGTTGCGGCGATCATCAGCCGTCAGGCCAACATCATGAACCTCGGTATCGAGGGAATCATGCTGGTCGGCGCGTTCGTCGGGTTGTCGGCCGGCGCGGCGACGGGAAGCTGGCTGTTCGGCGTTCTGTGCGCCGTGGTCTGCGGTGTCATCATCTCGGTTTTTATCGGGTTTATCCATCTGAAGTACAACACGAATATCATCGCGATCGGCGTTACCATCAACGCGATGGCGCTGGGGCTCACGCGGTTTCTGCTGCAAAAGATCTACAATGTACTCGGTTCCTACGCGCCGTCCAAAGAAGAAGTGGTGTCCCTGCCGCGATTTGATCTGAAGTTTTTGGAGGGGAACGAGGTCTTGAGCAGCCTGTTCTCCGGTTACTCACTCGTAGAGATCCTGGCCTATGTGCTGATCGTTGCACTGTGGTTCTACCTGTATAAAACGCGCTCGGGTCTGCGGCTCCGGTGCGTCGGTCTCAACCCCGTTGCGGCGGAGACCGCGGGAATCAACGTGACCCGCACCAAGTTTCTGGCCATTGTCGCGTCGGGTGTCATTGCGGGCATCGCGGGGGCGCATCTGTCGATGAGCTACACACACATGTTTGTCGAGGGCATGACGGGCGGCCGCGGGTTTATCGCGAACGCGGCGATGAACTTCGGCGGCGGAAATCCGCTGAACGCGCTGCTGGGCTGTATCGTGTTCGGATTCAGCGACGCCTTTGCCATGCGGCTGCAATCGACCGGGTTCCCGTCCCAATTTGTGTTGATGGTGCCGTATCTGGTCGTGGTGATCGTGCTGACCTTCTCGATGATTCTGCAGCAGCGCCGCAAACGGGTTTCCCAGCTGAAGGACCTGAAGCTGCAGCTGCAGGAGAGCGGCATCGCGTACAAGCGCGGCCACCGCACGACCAAGGACTGAGTTGTGTCGTGCACAATAAAATAATTAAAAGTTTACTGCCGTCCCGGTGAGATTGGGTGTGTGGAGCATTTGACTGGAATCATCACAAATATACAGAAGTTTTCGCTGCACGACGGCACCGGAATCCGGACGACGGTGTTCCTGAAAGGCTGCAATATGCGGTGCGTCTGGTGCCATAATCCGGAGGCGATCTCCTCGGCGCCGCAATGGCTGTTCTATAAGAACAAGTGCATTCAGTGCTGTGCGGGCCGGGATGAGGCGCACGACAGCCGGGGATGCCCGACCGGCGCGCTGGTGCCGTCGGGGCGGGAGATCACCGTCGACGCGGTGATGGAAGCGGTGCTGACGGACCGGGATTACTACTACTACTCGAACGGCGGGATCACGCTGTCGGGCGGGGAGCCGTTTTTACAGGCGAACTTCGCCGAAGAACTGTTGACGCGCTGCAAGCAGGAGGGCATTCGGACGGCGGTTGAGACGAATCTGTCGCTTCCGTTCTCCGTCATCGCGCCGCTGCTGCCGCTGCTCGACGAGTTCTACTGCGACTTAAAGCTGATGGATTCGGCGCTGCACCAGAAGGTCACCGGCATCGACAACGAGACGATTCTTAAGAATCTGCTGCAATTGAAGGAATCGGGCGTCGATTTCGTGGTGCGGACGCCGCTGATTCCCAGCATCACGGACAGCGACGAGAACGTCGGGGCAATCGCGCGCTGGCTCTACACGAACGCGCCGCCGAAATACTACGAGCTGCTGAACTACAACCCGCTGGCGAAAGCGAAACACGAATACGCGCAGATGCCGTACACCATCGACGAAAAGCCGCTCTCCGCCCGTCGCATGACGGAACTTGCGGATATTGCGGCATCCAAGGGACTGAAAATCCGTTTCTCACCTTTCTAGGAGTGCACTATGGAAAACGCGGAAAAAAGACAGCGATACCACAACTGGATCGCCCGGCTTCGGACCGATAAAATCGCCGAGACCGTCAAAAAGCTGAAGACATTCGGATATGCAGACGAGGACGACTACAATTATCTGGTTCCGCCGGAGGATTACAGTTTTACGCCGCGCGCAACGCATGAAAACGGCGATTTTCATGGGTACAGCGTCTGGGCGGAGAACTACGAAAAGATGATCGAGAGTTTCCCGAGCGTCAGCGTACCGTACTCTTCGATGGCGGGCAACTATTTCCGGATTCTGCACCGGTACCGCAAACTGCGCTACCATCCCGACCTTGATTTCTCCCCGTACAAAGAGAGCATCGATACCTACGCGATCGACCACTGTCTGGGGCAGGTGCATCATTTCTGCGGCGATGTACGCATCGGGCTGGAGCTCGGATTCGGCGGGTTACTCGACAAGGTGCGCGCCTTTGCCAAAATCAACCACGAGAGTGCGGAACAAGCGGAGTTCTACGCCGCGGAGGAGCGGCTGGTACGAACGATCATCGGATGGATTCAGCGCACCGCAAAGGACATCGACCTCAAAATAGATCAAACCTCGGATCCCGATGAAATCGAGAACCTGAGAGAGATGCAGCGCGTCAATGAACGCATCGCGCTGTCGCCGCCCGAGACGCTGCGGGAGGCCTGCCAGTTTATGAGCTGGTACAATGTCGCGGGCCGCTGCTACAACCGCGAGGGCTGCGGCGGTCAGCTGGACGAACTGCTGCGCACCTACTACGAGAGAGATACCGCGCGCGGCATTATCGACGACGATGACGCGGTCTTCTATATCGCGGGTCTGCTGATGTCGGACACCAAGTACTACCAGCTGGGCGGGCCCGACGACAACGGAAACGACATGGTGTCGCGGGTGTCATGGCTGGTTCTTGAAGCGGCGGATCTGTTGGATGTGACGGCAAACCTCACGGTGCGGGTGCACGACGGCATCGACCGCGAATTCTTTACGCGCGCGGTGGAACTGCTGTTTATCCATAAAAACGCGTGGCCGCGTTTCTCGGGCGACCAAAGCCTTGTCAGCGGTTTCGTCAAGGCGGGCTTCACCGAGAAACTCGCGCGCAACCGCATCGCGGTCGGATGCAACTGGATGGCGATTCCCGGCATCGAGTTCGGGCTCAATGACAGCATCAAGGTGAATTTTGCAAAAATCATGGAAGTTGCGCTCAGAGACCTCCGCGGGAGCGGACCCTGCTCGACGGAAATGCTGTGGGAGCGGTTCCGGATCCATCTGGACCGCGCGCTGGACACCGTCTACCGCACGACGGAGCTGCATCTCGCGACCGCGCGCTACAACTCGCCTGAGCTGTTCTTAAATCTGTTTACCTACGGCCCGATCGAGAAGGGAACAGACGCCTCCAACTTCGCGCTGGATTACTACAATATCGCGGTCGACGGTTCCGGGATCGCGGTTGCGGCCGACTCGTTTGCGGCGCTGCAGAAGCGCATTGAACAGGAAAAACGATTGAACTGGGAGGAAGTATTCGCCGCGCTGGAGGAAGACTATTCGAGTGACCGGGGGAAAGTAGTTCAGCAGATACTGAAGACTGCTGAAAAATTCGGTCAATCCAAGAGTCTGGGAGAGCGCTGGGCGGTACGGATCTCAAGATACTTTTCCGAACAGGTGATCCAACACCGCTCGGACAACAATGTCCGGTTCATTCCCGGTCTCTTTTCGTGGTCCAAGACACTGGAGTTCGGCAAAAAGGTTGGCGCCACTCCCGACGGCAGGAACGCAGGCTGACCGATCAACCACGGCGCGAACCCGATGCCCGGGTCGGTTCCGAACGGGGAGCTGACCACGCTGTCCGAGGCGATTGTGGCGGTTCAGTGCGGTTACGGGAATACCGCGCCGTTCCAGTTGGAACTGGATCCGCACATCAGCTGCGAGCAGGGCGGCGTGGATAAAGTCCGGGCGCTGATCGAGGCGCATCTGGTTCGGGGCGGCACACTGATTAACGTCAACATCATGGATGCCGAAAAGATACTGGCCGCGAACGAAAACCCCGAACTCTATCCCGATCTGGTCGTGCGCGTCACCGGATTTACCTCGTATTTTATATCCCTGTCACCGGAATTCCGGCAGCTGGTCGTCGACCGGATTATGGAAGCGATGTAGAGGTGCACCATGCGGAACATCCTGCTCGAAAGTTTGGAGACCCCCGTGCGCGGCCGTTACGATGTGATTGTTGCGGGCGGCGGCGTGGCCGGTGTCGCGGCGGCACGCGCGGCGGCAATGAACGGCGCCTCGGTGCTGCTGATCGAAAAGACGATCCAGCTGGGCGGGCTTGCGACGATCGGGATGATCGCGTGGTACGAGCCGCTCTGCGACGGGCTCGGCAACCGTGTTGTCGACGGGATGGCGCTGGAGCTGATGCAGCGCGCGGTTCGATACAGCGCCAACACACTGGACGCGGGCTGGAAGACGTTTCCCGCACAGACAGACAAGGTGCAGGGCCGGTGCTGTTGCCATTTTTCTCCCGGCGTCTTTGCGCTGATACTGGACGAATGGATTCAGGAATACGGTGTCGATGTGCTATTGGATACCGTCGTTGTCCGCCCTGTATCGGAGGGCAAACGCATGACAGGGCTGGTCGTCGAGAACAAGACCGGGCGCGGTTGCTACGCGACGTCGACGATCATCGACGCGACGGGTGACTGCGAGATCGCGTGGAAAGCGGGGCTGCCGACAGAATATGGCGAAAACTACCTGACCAACATCGCCTACTTGAACACGCTGGAACTGTATCGGAACGCCATTGAAAAGCAAAATGTACTGCTGGGACGCGTGTGGCACAAAAACGGCGCGGATCTCTGGGGGAAAGGGCATCCCGATCACTTCCCGAAAGGCGCGTACGCGACCGCCGAGGAGATCACAGCCTACGTGCTGGAGGGTCGAAAACAGCTGTTCGAGGACATCAAAAAGACCGCGCCGGAGAGCCGGGACGTGGTGCTGCCGAACATGATCCAACTGCGAAAAGTGCGCCGCCTGACAGGTGTGTACGAGTTGACGG
>JAVBVJ010000009.1:0-22465 GCA_031554355.1 Oscillospiraceae bacterium | reverse complement strand
GCACCTCGCCGGTGTAGACGCCGGGCGTAAGACCCAGCGCGCGGTTGACGTCGCCGCCGTTGACGGCGAGCCGCGACAACGAGTAGCAGTCGCCGCGCGCGATGGCCGACGCCACCTCGCGCTTAAAACCGGCGATGCGGTGCAGCCGGTTGTGGTACGAAGGGTCGTGCGCCAGACAGTCCGCCGTTTTCAGTTTGATCAGCGAAAAGACGTTGCGGCTGCCGATCTGGTTCAGCCAGCGGCGCGCGCTGACGGGGGTTCGGTTGTAGGGCTTGTCGTGGTTGACGACCAGTATGCAGACCGCGTCGGTCAATTTTCCGGGAAAACGCAGCCGCGTCATAATCGTGCGCGCCATCTCGGCCGAGAGCTCCATGTGTCCGCCGAACGTGCCGCGCCCGTTGTAGATCACCATGCACTGCGGTTTGCCGATGTCGTGCAGCAGCGCCGCCAGCCGGATTGTCAATTCGGGCGTCGAGCGGTTGACGGTCTCGGCGATATGCCCCAGCACGTCGAAATTGTGGTTGGGGTTGTGCTGTGCAAACCCGTCGCAGGGTCTGAGTTCCGGGATAATCTCGAAGAAGATCTCGCGGTGGCGCATCAGGTGGACGCCCGCGTTGTTACACACGATAAAGCCCGACAGCTCGTCGCGGATGCGCTCGGGCGACAGCCGTTTCAACGTGCCGCGCAGGTCGCGCGCAGCAAGCTCGGTCTCGGCGTCGATGATGAAATCCAGCCGCGCCGAGATGCGCAGCGCGCGCAAGATGCGCAGCGCGTCCTCGCGGAAGCGCGTGGCGGGGTCGCCGACACAGCGCACCACCCGCGCCTGCAGGTCGCTCTCGCCGCCGAACGGGTCGACGACGCCGGTGCTCGGGTTGTAGGCCATCGCGTTGATCGTAAAATCGCGCCGCGCGAGATCCTGCCGCAGATCCTGGCAGAACGCCACCTTGTCCGGTCTGCGGTTGTCGCTGTACTCGCCGTCACACCGGTAGGTCGTGATCTCCAGCGCGTTGCCGCCGATCATAACCCGCACGGTACCGACCCGCGCGCCGGGTTTTACCAGCGTGAAGTCGGAGAATATCGTTGTAATTTCATCTGCGGTAGCATTTGTACACAAGTCGTAATCGGTGGGACGGCGTCCCAGCAATTCATCGCGCACGGCGCCGCCGACCACATAGGCCTCGAACCCGTTGTTCTCCAACCGGTCGATGCCGTTCAGGACATACTGCGGTAGCTTCAAAATCGCGCACCTTTTCGAAAATCTTGCTCACATTATACTATACCCGGCGGCAGGCTGTAAAGTAATGCAATAATTCCCTGATCTGCGCCGCCGTTGTTGTATAATATCGATAAATCTGTTAAAATATTGAACAGTAATGTCTCGCGGCGGCTAATCGCGCCGCATCGGTCCACACTAAATCTATCCTCCTCCACGAAGGAGTTTGCATGTTCACGATCCTGATCTGCAAAGTTCTGAGTTTTTTAGGCCGGTTGCTGGGGCGCGGTTCCAGCCTGCCCGGTCTGATTGCTTTGCGGCTCAATCCGAATATCCTCGGGAAGTTGCAGCTGCCCGACACCGTCATCGCGGTGACCGGTTCCAACGGAAAGACCTCGGCGACCGAGATGCTGCGCGCGGCGGCTGCGGCGACCGGAAAACGCGTGTTGTGCAACAGCGAGGGCAGCAACCAGATCGAGGGCATCGCCACATTGCTGCTGTCCAACAGCAACCTGCACGGCCGCGTCAACGCAGACATCGTCCTGCTCGAGAGCGACGAGCGGTTCTGTCAGTACACGTTTCGCTACTTCGCGCCGAGCCATCTTCTAGTCACCAACCTGTTCCGCGACCAAACCACCCGCAACGGCAGCAGCGCCTTCGTCTGGAAGGAGCTGCAAAAAGGTCTGCCCGCGTCGAGTCGCCTGATCTTGAACGCCGACGACCCCGTCAGCGCCCTGTTCGGCGCCGACCGCCCCGACACGCTCTATTTCGGCGTGACCGCGGCGCGCCTGTGCGAGGCGCCCGGCACACCCCACGCCTACGACGACGGCGCGCGCTGTCCGCGCTGCCACGCGCCGATGACCTACGCCTTGCGCGTAGAGAGCCATCTGGGCGACTACCGCTGCGCCGCCTGCGGCTACGCGCACCCGGCCCCGACCCACGCGGTCACTGATGTCGACGGCGGCCGGCTTGTGCTGGACGGTCAGGTCGGCGTCACCCCGCAGCTGCTGAACAACATCTTCGCCTACAACCTCGCCGCCGCCTACACGGTCGCCGTCGAGGTGCTCGGCATGGAGCCCGAGATCGCGGCCGCCGCCCTCGACAACCATACCTTGTCCAACGGGCTGGTCAACCGCGTCGACCGCTTCTCGCTCGACGGTCACGACGGGTTGTTCCTGCTCTCCAAACACGAGAACTCGATGGCGTGGAACGGCGCGCTCAAAACCGTCGCCGCGCTGCCCGCTCCGGCCGTCACGCTGGTATTGGTCGTCGACAAGCTGTCGCGCAAATACATCGCGAACGACATGTCGTGGCTGTGGGAGATCGATTTTGAGCTGCTGCGCGCGTCGCACGTCCGGAAGATCGTGGCCGGCGGGGCCTTTGCCGACGACGTCGCGCTGCGCCTGCTTGTAGCCGGTATCGACGGGGACGCCGTATACGCCGAGCCCGACCTCGACGCCATGATGGCGCTGCTGCGCCGCGAGGCCGTCGGCGAACTCTGCCTGATGACCTGTTTCACCGACATCGACGGATTCAACCGCCGTCTTCCGAAGGAGCGCGCGGTATGAAAATAGTGCATCTCTACCCCGATTTGATGAATCTGTACGGCGACTACGCGTCGGCGCTGCTGCTGCAAAAGCGGCTGGACTGCGCGGGATACGCCGCCGACATTCTGCCCGTCACGACCGGACAACCCCTGCCCGGCGAGGGCTGGGATCTGCTGCTGATCGGCGCCGGCACCGAGGGCGCGATGCTATCCGCGCTCGACGACATCCGCGCGCGCCGGGGCGAACTCGGCGGCGGTAAGATTCTTCTGCTGGGCAACGCATTGGCGCTGCTGGGAGCTGCCGTCACCGACGAGGCGGGCGCGGCGCACGAAGGCGCGGCGCTGCTCAATCTCTCGGTCGCGATCGACGGCAAACGCCGCTACGCCGAGTACCTGATGCGCTGTCCGCTGGTGTCGTCCCCCGTCACCGGCAGCATCAATACCTCCCTCACCGTCGACTCCGCCGAGCCCCCGCTGTTCTCGGTGCAGTACGAGACCGCCCCGCTGCTCGACAAGAGCTTTGAGGGGGTGCTGACCGACAAAATATTTGCGACCCAGCTGACCGGCCCGCTGTTGGTGCGCAATCCCGCTCTGCTGGACTATTTTGCGGCGTCACTGTGTCCCGACGCATTGCCCCCCTGCGACGAAGCGTGGTACCGCTACGCCTGTAAAGGATACGACGCGCTGGTGCGCCGGCTGACCCGCGAACAGGAGGCCCGCCGATGACCGGAAGCCGTCCGCGCGTCAGCGCCTGCATCGTCACGTTCCACAACTACGACAAGGCCCGCCGCGCCGTCGAGACGCTGCTGGCCGAGACCAAAGGCGTCGACCTGACGCTGTACATCGTCGACAACGCCTCGGGCGACGGCACCCTCGAAAAGCTGAAAGCCGAGTTCCCGGCCATCGTCGCCGTACAGAGCCCCGTCAACAAGGGGTTCGGCCACGGCCACAACCAGGTGCTGCCGCTGCTCGACAGCGACTTCCACGCCGTTGTCAATCCCGACATCGAGATCGACCGCGATGTGCTGACCGATCTTTGCCGCTATCTGGGCGACCACCCCGACGTCGGTCTGGTCACGCCGAAAATCCTGTTTCCGAGCGGCGAAATCCAGTACATCGGCAAGCGCAATCCCACGTTTCTGGCGCTCGTCGGACGGCACCTCTTCCAGAAGAAGCTGAAGCCGCACGTCGACCACTACCTGATGCTCGACGAGGATCTCACCAAGCCCGTCGACATCCAGTTTGCCACCGGCTGTTTCTTTGTTCTCCGCACCGCGCTCTTTAAGGAGCTCGGCGGCTTCGACACCCGCTGGTTCATGTACTACGAGGACATGGACATCACGCGGCGCACCTGTCAGCGCGCCCGCGCCGTCTACCTCCCCGACACCTGCGTCTACCACGCGTGGGAGCGCTCCAGCTCCCACAGCCTGAAATACTTTCTGATTCTGGTCAAAGGCATGTTCGTCTACTTCCGAAAATGGGGATTCCAATTCCGATAAACGAAACGAGGTGCAGTTATGAAAGGTATTATTCTGGCGGGCGGCGCGGGCACGCGGCTCTACCCCTCCACCATCGCCGTCTCCAAGCAGATGCTGACGATCTGCGACAAACCGATGATCTACTACCCGATGTCGACGCTGATGCTGGCCGGGATCCGCGACATCCTGATTATCTCGACGCCGCACGACATCGGCGGGTTCGAGCGGCTGTTCGGCGACGGCGCACAGTTGGGTCTGAACATTCAGTACGCCGTTCAGGACAAGCCGCGCGGGCTGGCCGACGCCTTTTTGGTCGGTGAGCAGTTTATCGGCAACGACCGCGTCTGCCTCGTGCTGGGCGACAACATCTTCTACGGCTACTCCTTTTCAGAGCGGCTGCGGGCCGCGGCGGCGCGCGAGACGGGCGCCACAATCTTCGGCTACCATGTCAGCAACCCCAGCGAGTTCGGTGTCGTCGATTTCGACGCCGACGGCAGGGTGCTGTCGATCGATGAAAAACCGAAGGAACCGAAGTCCAATTACGCCGTGCCGGGCCTGTACTTCTATGACAACACCGTCATCGACATCGCGAAGAACGTGCAGCCGTCGGCGCGCGGCGAGATTGAAATCACAGCCGTCAACAACGAGTATCTGCGCCGCGGCACCCTGCGCGTCGAGCTGTTCGGCCGCGGAATGGCGTGGCTCGACACCGGCACCCACCGCGCGATGCTGGAGGCCGCGAACTTCGTCGACGCGGTTCAGCAGCGGCAGGGCCTCTACATCTCCTGCCTCGAGGAGATCGCGTTCCGGCGCGGATTCATCAATAAGGATCAACTGATTCAACTCGGCGAAAAGCTGAAACAGACGGAGTACGGCAAATACATCCTGCACATCGCCGCCACCGCAAAATAACATAGCTCTAACCGGTTCCTAAACTGACAACTGATCGGGGGTTCCATTATGCGCGTTTTGATCACGGGCTGCCGCGGGCAGCTCGGCCGCGAGCTGTTGCGACAGCTCAAACAGGGGTACTCCGAGCTCGGCCCGCTGCCCGAACACTACAAGGATGCCGTGGTCGCCGGTGTCGACATCGACGACTTCGATCTGGCCGACAAGGCGGCGGCGCGCGCCTACATCGACGAGAACAGCTACGACGTGGTATTCAACTGCGCGGCGTACACAGCGGTCGACGCGAGCGAACAAAATCCCGACACCGCGTTCGCCGCCAACGCGCTGGCCGTGCGCAACCTCGCCGAGATCTGCGACCTTACCGACACGAAACTCGTGCACATCTCGACCGACTACGTCTTCGACGGCACCGCGACGGAGCCCTACCGCGAGTATGATCTCCCCAACCCGCAGAGCGTCTACGGCAAGACCAAGTACGCGGGGGAGCGGTACGCCGCCGAGCGCTGCCGCCGCCTGTTTATCGTGCGCACCCAGTGGCTGTACGGCTACTTTGGCAGGAACTTCGCCGTCAACATCATGAAGGCGGCGCGCGAGCGCGGCGCCCTGCGCGTCGTCCATGACCAGTACGGCAGCCCGACCAACGCCGTCGACCTCGCGCACCATCTGCTGAAACTCGCCGTCACCAACCGCTACGGCACCTACCACTGCGTCAACAAGGGCGTTACGACGTGGCACGATTTCACCGCTGAGATTCTGCGGCTGAGCGGCATCGACGCGACGCTGGCCCCCTGCACGACTGCGGAGTACCCGCTGCCCGCCAAGCGCCCCGCCTACTCGGTGCTCGACAACATGATGCTGCGCCTGACCGTCGGCGACGAGATGCGCGACTGGAAAGCGGCGCTGGCCGTATTCATAAAAAACCTCGACAAGGAGAACCCCCAATGAAGAAGATCCTCGTGACCGGCGGCGCCGGATTTATCGGCTCCAACTTCGTGCTGTACATGCTGAAGAAGTACGACGACATCCTGCTCGTCAACGTCGACGCGCTGACCTACTCGGGCAACCTGCGCAACCTTGAGGCGGTGCAGGGCGATCCCCGCCACATCTTCGTGCAGATGGATATCTGTGACGGCGACGGCATCGCGGCGCTGATGCGCGAACATGCTGTCGACACCGTCATTCATTTTGCCGCCGAGAGCCACGTCGACCGCTCCATCGCCGACCCGATGATCTTCGTCAAGACCAACGTGATGGGCACCGTCACGCTGCTCGACGCCGCCCGCAAGCTGTGGGAGCGCCCCGACGGCAGCTACGCCGAGGGCGTCAAGTTTGTGCAGGTCTCGACCGACGAGGTCTACGGTTCGCTTGGCCCCGACGGGCTGTTCGACGAGCGGACGCCGCTCGACCCCCACTCGCCCTACTCGGCCTCCAAGGCCTCGGCCGACCTCTTTGTCAAGGCCTACGCCAACACCTACAAGATGCCGGTCAACATCACGCGATGCTCCAACAACTACGGCCCCTACCAGTTCCCCGAAAAGCTGATTCCGCTCATCATCAACAACTGCCTGAACCACCGCGACCTGCCCGTCTACGGCGACGGCCTCCAGATCCGCGACTGGCTCTTTGTCGAGGACCACTGCAAAGCCATCGACCTGGTCGCGCGCGGCGGCGTCCCCGGCGAAGTCTACAACATCGGCGGCCACAACGAGCGCACGAACATCGTGATCGTCAAGACCATCATCGACTACATCCGCCAGAACACCGACCCCGCCGTCACCGAGTCGCTCATCAAACACGTCACCGACCGCAAGGGCCACGACCGCCGCTACGGCATCAACCCCGACAAGATCCGCGACGCGCTCGGCTGGACCCCCGAGACCACCTTCGAGAAAGGCATCGTCGAGACGATCGCGTGGTATCTCTCCAATGAGAGCTGGGTCTCCGAGGTCGTGTCCGGCGCATACCAGCAGTACTACGACAAGTATTACAATCAGTTGTAATTTTACATAATATTGCAATTTGAAGCCGCTCTGAGTCGTCAGGGCGGCTGCTTTATTGGATTGTGCGCCTTTCGCCGCAAATCATTGCATATTATTTACAGCGCGTGTCTTGTGTGCTACAATAATGAAAAATGAGGAATTTTCGGCGACGGTGTCGAATTTTCTGTGTTGAGAGGAGCGTTTTCATGGTTGGATATATCTACAAAAAGTGTTTTGAAGTTCTGAAGAAAAAACCCCTCCATCTCTGGGGGATCTCGCTGCTGAACAGCCTGCTGTCGGTCGTGGCGTGCGTCTTCGGCATTCTGCCGGTGATCATCATCCCGATCGTCTTTGTGCTCAGCGCCGGCATGGCGCTGGTATTCCTGAACGGCTACCGCGGCAAGGAGCCGCACGTCCCGGATCTGTTCGAGGGCTTTAAGAAGATCGGGCATGTGCTGGGCGGCATGAGCTGGATGGTGCTCTGGATCTTCCTGTGGACGCTGATTCCGGTTGTAGGCATTGTCTTTGCGATCATCAAGGGCTACGAGTACCGCTTCACGCCCTATATCCTCATGACGAAACCCGAGATCCCCGCCATCGACGCCATCAAGGAATCCAAGAAAATGACCTACGGCTTCAAGGGCAAGATGTTTTTTGCCGATTTCTTTGTCGGGCTGTGCGTCTCTCTCATCTTCACATTGCTCATCGTGCTCGGCACCATTCCCAATCGATTCATCAGCATTTTCTTCCTGATTCTGTACTTCCTCTTCGCCATACTGTACCTCGCGTTTGGCCCGCTGTTCCTCGGTTTGGTCAACGCGGCGTTCTACGAGGAAGCCCCCCACTACCAGCCGAAATCCGCTCTCACCCGGAGCGCGTTCTCGACACCCTGCCGGAGCTGCGGATATCCGCTCGAGCCGGGCGCGCGGTTCTGCCCGGGCTGTGGAAAACCTGTAGATGCCCCGCCCCCCGCGCCGACCTACGCGCCGCCGCCCAACACCGGCGCACCTCAATAACCGGACGATTAAAAAGCTGCCGCGAAGCGGCAGCTTTTTTGTTGCTATTTTATTTTTGTGAACGCGAGATCGTAGTAGTCCGTTCGCGCGTCGTTGTAGAAGTCGCGGAGCGTCATCTTGCCGTCCGTGACGCTCTGGACGTTGCGGATTACAATTTTCTCCGCGCCCGTCTCGTCGTTGTACTTCAGGATCAGGTCCTTGCTGTCGTTCTGCGCCTCGTAGGTGCCGCCGACCTGCTGGTAGACCTTCCACCCGCCGTCGAGATACCCCGTCGGGTCGATCTTGTCGACCTCCAGAATCTGCAGATCGAAGGTACCCATGAAGTCGAGCGTCAGCAGTTCGACGTACAGCTTCTCGCTGTTGTCGCTGAACGAGAACTTGTCGCTGACCCATTTCCCCGACACCAGCGCGATCATCGTGTCGTCGGTCGGCGCGGGGGGCGGCGCCGATGCCTTGCGGTAGATCAGGAACCCGAACGTCAGCGCGACGACGATTAAGATCGCGATCAGCGTGACGCCGAGCTTGCCGATGCCGCCGCGGTGCGGCTCGTCGACGTCGTCCATCTCCCGCTCGATGTGTCCGCGCTGAAAGTCCCGCTCGTCCAGAATGCCGTCGTTCGCCGGGTCGTCCGCAATCGGAATCTCCATCGTGACATCGTGCGGCTCGACGCGCTGCCCTGCCGGAACGACCGGCGCAGCCAGAATCTTTTCGACCGAAAGGCGGTCCTCCTGCGCGGGTTCCGGCTCCGCTTCCTCGAACGTAAACGGTTCGGGCGCGGACTCCGCGGGTTTGGTTTCCGGTTTTGGCGGCTCGGCCTCAAAATCCGCGAACGGAATCTCGAGCGTGTAGGAGACGCCTATGGCGGTCTCGGGCTTGCCCGTCGGTTCGGCGGGCGGCTCGGCGCGCGGCGGATCCGCCGGTTCGGGCGCGGGTTGCGCCGTCGCCGCCGGTTCGGCCTGTATCGCTGCGGCCAGTTCCGCGGCGTCCGCCGCGTCCTGCGCGCAGTAGGGGCAGTAGGTGTCGCTGTTCTTGAGCAGCCGGTTGCATTTCGTGCAGAGCCTCATGCGTGAATCCCCGTTTCCCTGTCGGGAGCCCTTTCTTTGTTTCTGGCGCCGAGCCTGATCACTCGGCGATGTGGTACTGTTCCCGCAGCGCCGCGATGTGCGTCCCGCGGAACACCGGCGTGACCATCAGCGAATCCCCGTCCGGCACCACCATGTACAGCGTCGATGTGCGGTCGTAGACGCCCATCAGGCCGTCGGTGAAGAGCGGCGAGAACTCATTGAAAAAGTAATCGTTCATTTTCAAAATATAGATGAAGTCCACATCGAAGTCGCGCAGCAGCTGTATGAACCCGGCGCGGTCCACGGCGAGCGCGTACTGTTTGCCCTGTTCGTCGGGGCCGACGATGTTGACGCTCAACTCGTGGATCGTGTACGCCGGCATCATCTCGTAGTTGAAGATGAACCACTCGCCGCCGTCCGAATCCTGACACACGAAGAAGATGCGGTCGTCGATGTCCAGATAGCCGTCGTACTGGCGGGCGTCCCTGTAGATCCGCTCCCGCACGCCGGCCATGCCCGTATTGACCTTGTAGCTGGTAAAGACGTACTGGTCGGCGTGCACCGGCGAGTAGAACCAGACCGCGATGCACAGCGCCGCCGCCACCGCCGCCGCGGGCGCGTAGCGCGCTTTCTTGAAGAACGGCAGTGTGACGTCCGAGACGCAGACCCCGACCGCCGCAATCATCCAGCCGATCACATACGAGGAGGCGTAGCGCGGAAAGCTGATCAGCTCGTAGTCCCGGTACCGGAAAATGGCGGTGTAGGTGTAGGCCATAAAGACACAGTAGACCGTGAATCCGGCGAGCATCGCCAGCGAGAAGAAGGACACGCGGATAATGCGGCGCAGGTCCAGCGTCAGGATGCTCAGCGCGATCGGAACGAGCGTAAATACGAGGCACATGTCAAAGATGGTGCCGAACGTCACAATCTGATCGGCAAAAATCGATTTCCACATCAGTTCCAGCATGGACAGGAAGTAGGGATCCTTGCCGGTGAAGATCTCGATCGCGGAGTATTGGTAGGGGTCGGGCGCGCGGGACAGCGACGTCGCGAGGTTGAAGTGCAGCGCCCAGAGCTGGTAGCTGAGGATGATGCCGACGAACAGCACTATCGGGAACAGCAGGCGGAACACCTTGTGTTTCAAAAACAGGAATCGCTCGGCGGGATAACGGTTCGCAATGATCATGTCCGCCGAGATCAGGAGCGCGGCGACGAGCGCCAGCGCAAAGCCGATGTCCTTGACAAAGGGCAGCGTCATCACGCCCGTCAGCGCGACGAGATACTTCATCCAGCCGTTTTCCTCGCTGAAGAAATGCGCGGCCAGCACGCCGCCGAACAGGACGCCGATGGGGATATCGGCGTAGGAGTCGCAGAACAGCACCTTGCCCTCGAACGTCCACCAGAACAGGTAGAGCGACATCACCCCGAACCCGCACAGCGCGACGATGCTGCCGGCGTTCTTCCATTTCAGCCGCGCGAACAGCACCGCCATCACCGACATCATCCACATATCGTAGGCGAGGTACAGTTTCCAGTCGACGAAGGCCGACCCGAAGAACTGCACAAAGTAACTGATCAGCGGCAGGGCGGGCGGGTACGAGAAGTTGATCATGCTGCTCTCGAACATCGTGTAGATCTGGTTGTTGACGTAGAGACCCTTCGCCGCGATGCCCCAGAACGAGAACTCGTCCCACACGCGGAACCACGGCTGCTTGTCCATCAGCAGAAAGAAAAACAGCAGCGACACCGCTATAAAAAAGCTCATGCCGGGCGTAAAGAACTGACGGACGACCTCTTTGAGCGGCGTCTTTTTCAGAATAAAGACGTAGACGAGCGCGAAGACCGCGAAGAGGTATACCGCCCACACCGCGTAGTATACCAGCCCCAGCATACAGGTCATGCAGAGCCACAGAATGACCGCCGTGATCGCGAAAAACGGCGCGACCGACGCGTTGAGCTTGAAGCGGATAATAAAGAACAGCGCGACCGCCAGAATAGCGAGAAAAGCCAGAATAAAATCCATGCGGACCCCTTTACATCAAGAAGTAGAGCATCGCGAGCTCGAGCGCGGACAGTGTCGCAAAGGCCGCCGCCAGATGGACACAGATCCGGTCGCGCATCAGCGCGCGGTCGGACACCGAGTCGCGGAAGCGGATGACCGGCGAGAACGCCGAGGAGATCAGCACGACGAGCAGCGGCACCAGCGGAATCAGGTAGCGCACCTGCACCCCCAGAATCGTGGTGCTGCCGAGCGTCGACCACGAAGCGTAGAAGCCGGTGACCACAATCGCATACAGCACGACGATCAGCCCCGCCATCAGCCAGAGCAGGTTCTTTTTCCGGCCGCGCTGTTCGTCGGCGTACAGCACCCCGATCGAGATCAGCACCGCGGGTGTGAACAGGCCAGTAAAGACCGCGTGCACATCCATCCAGCCGAAGAAGCCGAACTGGCCCAGGTAGAACATCTGGCCGTACCCGTCGACCGCCATCACGAGCAGATAGCGCAGCGGGTTGCGCAGCACATATTGAATCTGAGGCAGCACGTCGACGCCGATCAGGTGCTCGTTGGGCGGGATACTGGTGCCGAACCACGCGGCGTACAGCAGCGTCAGCGCGTAGAGCGCCGCGCCGCAGCCCAGCAGAATCAGCACCCCGACGCCGCGCTTGAACCGCGGTTTAAACGCCTCTTTCGGCACGAGAAACAGCAGCAGTGCCAGCGGCGCGTAGACCGGTTTGATCGAGAGCATAAACGCCAATACGACGCACAGCAGAATCATGTCGCGCCGCCGAATCTCGGCGCGCAGCAGCAACCCGAAATACAGCACGGCGCCGCACAGAAACAGCGCGTCGTAGGACAGCGACGCCGTCATATACAGCGTCATGGGCAGCAATGTCATCGCGACGAGCGCGCCGCGGTACCGCACCGCGTTCTTCATCGCGAACCAGGCGCAGGCGGCGAGCGCGATGACATTCGCGAACCGCCCCGCGTACAGGCAGATCAGCGCGTTGCCGCCGAGCAACCGGCACACCGCGATGAACAGCGCGGCGGGAATGTAGGGCAGCGTCACCTGTATCTTCGTCGCTTCCTTTATGCCGACGTAAGTCTCGTCGGCGTGCGCCATGTAGTCCGCAATGTCCGCCGGAACGCTGCTGAGCTTCGGTTTCTGAATATTCTCGTAGTAGTAACCCGGAAACGTCGCAAGCAGATTGTAGACGTCGTCGGGGTAATTCTCCTTGTAGTTGTAGTCCAGATGCAGCCGGGAGATCGAGTAGGCGCGCAGGAAATGCGACGGCTCGTCCGGCACCTGCAGCGGCGCGCTGGCCACCGAGAACAGCAGCCCGGCTGTCAGCACCGCGACCGCCAGCTTGGTCTCGGGTTTTTGAACCTTGACGACAAACACCCAGATCAGGACATAGATGCCCGTAAACAGCACCGCCGCGGCGAGCAGCACCCAGCTGCCCAGCCCCCGCATACCGCTGTAGATGGTGGTTGCAAGGTAGGCCGCGCCGACAATAAGCGCGCCAAACAGGAAGTAGCCGCTCAGCCAGCCGCGAACCAGCATTGTTTTTTTGAACAGCAGCGCCGCCAGCTTGTTGCCGGTCAAAAAAAACGCCGCCAGCACAAAGGCCCAGAGGATGCAGCGCGCGAGATCCGGCCCGCCCGTGTCGACGCGGTCGTTCAGCGTGACGCCCGAGAAGCAGAACAATGTGTGCAGCGTCTCGGTCGGGAAGATGCGCATCCACTCGACCGACTGCGCGTCCAGCTGCGCGCGGTAGCCGTCGCCGTCCGGCACGATGCCGATCATGTACTCGCCCGCGACGCCGTCGACGACGCCCTGAAAACGGATGATGCCCTGCGTCTGGTCGCTCTGCTGCCGCGTCATCGCGATGAACACTGTCTGCACCGGCACCCCGCCGATGTCGCCGAGCTCGATGTAGCTGTCGCGCGCAAGCGTTGTGTACCAGTCGCCGTTCGCGTCGGTTTTCTCCAGCGTCAGCTCGAACGTCACCGCGTTCGTACCCGGGACCGCGCGCTGCTCGTAGGGGAGATCGTCGCGCGTCAGCGCCGAGAATCCCAGCTCGAACAGCACCGCGCAGACAAGCAGCACGGCGATATAGAGCCAGATTCGGTTTTTCTTTCGGGGTTGCTGTGTCATCGTCACCTCAATTGTTTTGCCGTCCGGTGATTACAGTTCGATGGGCTCGTCGGCCTGAAACGCGCGCTTCGCCTTTTGCCCCAGCACCTCGTTCCAGCGCAGCGGCGACACGCCGTCGCCCGGCCGCTTGACGTCGAGCTTGTCGATCGTGAACACCGCGCCCGCCGCGATGTCGCACGCCGCGACGATGCTCTTGCGCGCGATGGCGATGTTTTTGCGCTCGGACGCGGACGGCGTCTTGATGCCGCTGCCCAGCGCCCGCTCGATATTGCGGATGCTCGCCACCATCTGTTTCAGCGCGGCGGGCTCGAGGCTGCAGCTGTGGTCGGGCCCCTCCATCGCGCAGTCGAGCGTAAAGTGTTTCTCAATGACCTCGGCGCCGAGCGCAACGGCCGCTATCGGGGCCTCGATGCCCAGCGTGTGGTCGGAGTAGCCGACCTTGCCGCCGAAGCGTTCTTTTATCGACAGCATCGCGCGGATGTTGGCGTCCTCGTAGCGGGTCGGGTAGTCGGTATTGCAGTGCAGCAGCGTCACCTCGGGGCAGCCGTTCGCAAGCAGAATGTCGCGCGCAAAGCCGATCTCGTCGAGCTCGCTCATACCGGTCGACAGAATGACGGGCAGACCGGTCTTGGCGGCGGCCAGCAGCAGCGGCAGGTTCGTGATCTCGCCCGACGGGATTTTCAGCAGCGGCACGCCGAGCCGCGCTAAAAACGCGACGCTCTCGAGATCGAACGGCGTCGACAGAAACAGAATCGACCGCGCTTTACAGTACGCCGCGAGTTCCTCGAACGCCGCGAACGGCAGCCACAGTTTGCGCACCATGTCGAGCTGGCTCTCGTCGCCGCCCGTATTCTGGATCTGGTACTCGGCCTTTTTCGCGAATTTCGAGATGACTTTTTCGGGGATAAATGTCTGGAACTTGACGGCGTCCGCTTTCGCTTCGACGGCGGCGTCGATCAGTTTTTTCGCGATGTCGATATCGCCGTTGTGGTTGACGCCGGCCTCGGCGATGATGAATACAGGCATGGGTTCTCCCTCTCTCTTATGCTGCCGGAATGCGCCGCTCAAACATGTAGGGATTGGCGGCGTACCGCTGTAATTCCGATTGCGTCAGCTGTTTTACAACGTAGACGTTGAGATATTTTTTGCCGAACAGCGCGCTCTCGGTGTAGGTCTCGAAGAAGCAGTCGATGTCGACGTAACCGTCCATCATCGCCTCGCCGACGTCGGCGGCGATCGCCCAGCCGTAGACAAAACTGCCGTCCGGGCTCGTGATGTAGAGCAGCGAGCCGTACGGGATCACGTCGGTGTTGACGGCGACGAAGCCCTGAATCAGGTGCATGCCGCTCGCGCCGTACACGCCGGGCTTAAAGCTGTACGCCGTGCAGGTGCCCCGCTCGAGCACCCGCTCGTAGGTGGCCGGCGCGTTGTTCACAATCTGGATGTCGGAGAAATCCGACCCGTTCAGCGACGACATGATCGCGGTGCTGTCGCCCACCAGTGTCACGACGTCGTACGGGAACACCGAGACGGTCTCGGAGAGCAACGTGCTCTCGGCGAGCTCGCCGTCGACGTATTTGTCGCGGTAGACCCGCAGCGCCTCGCCGTCGCGTCCGCCGCCGGGGTTCATGACCTGCGTCCTGCCGTCGGCGATCAGCGGCGACCGCTTCTCGACGTTGCGGGACGGGATGACCTCGGTGACCTCCCGCTCCATGTAGGTGACGCGCGACACGAAAATCTGGTCGTCCGCCGCGGGAACGGTGTCGAGCGCGGGGGTGACGGTGTCGTCGGCCCCCAGTACGATGCCCGCCTTGCTCAGCAACTCGGCCACCGTGTTGTCGAGCGAGACGATCTCGGTGGTCGCGCCGTCGCACCGAATCGAGACCGGCCAGGATCGCTGGACGTCGACGCGGACCAAAAAGCCCTCGTCGTCGGTGTAGGACACCGCGTCCTCCGGCTCGATCTCGCGGACGACGCCGTCCCGTTCGAGGTCGCCGCCGATGTCCCGCGTGAGGATCGTGGTGCTGAAGACGCCGTCGTCGAAGATCGACACCAGCTTGAATCTCATCAGCTGCAGCACCATCACGCCGAGAATGCCCGCGATGATCAGCGAGCACAGCACAATCAGCGCGATGCGCAGCGCGCGGCGAACCGGGTGCTCCCGCGAACGGGTCTGGTTCTCGCGCAGTTTCTTGGATTTTTCCAAAAACAGGATCCGCTCGTTGTCCGCGTCGGGCGCGGACACGGCGCCGGTCAGCCGCTCGCCGAACTCCTCCGGTGGTGCGGTCACGCTTTTTTGCTCCGCTTCCTTCGCGGGGTTGCGGTAGACGGTCTTGGGGAACATCATCCCCATCTCGGACCGGACGCTATCGTCGTCGCCGGGCTCGACAAACTCGAGGTACATGCCGAAATCGGTGTCGGCCGCCCGCAGCTCGTCGCTGCCGATGACAGGCAGCTGGATGGTCTGAGTCATGTGTCCGCCCAGCTCCACCGGCTTGTCCGACACGATTGTCCGCGCCTCCGCGATGCGCTGCTCGACGCCGGACAGGATCTGCTCGACCGGCAGCTCGATCGTCAGATAGCGCATGACGTCGGGCGGGATCAAGTCGTCAGGCTCGTCCTGCGCGCGCTGCGCCGCAAGCTCGGCCGTGCGGATCTCGGTCCGCGACTGTTTTTGCGCGCGCGAATACGCCGAGGAGTCGAGCTTGAAAACCTGCTTCTTGTCGCTGCGCCGGCTCTTCAGCAATTCCTCGGTGGTAGCCTTATAGGTTTTTTTCGTTGTCGTCTCGGTCATCTTGTTCCTGTCTGCACTGTTTCTTTTGGTCTCTGTCCGCGGCAGACCGCCGCTATTCCTCTTCCCGCTTGGGGTCGTCTTCCAATGGCCCCAGGCCGGACACATTGCTTTTTTGCAGCGCCGTAAAGGTGCGGCGCAGGAATCCGGGGTACGCCATGCTCTTTTGCGCGACCATCTCTTTCATGCGCTGCCGCTCCGAGTTGCCGTCCATCGGGCAGCGGCTTTTTACGACGGGCAGCCCCGCGCGGGTGACGGCGCCGGTGATCTCGGCCTCGCTTAAGTAGATCATCGGGCGGATCATCGTGAGGTCCTTGCGCGAGAGATAGGATTTCGGCGAGAACGCCGCGATGCGCCCCTCATGGTAGAGGTTGAGGAAAAACGTCTCGACCACATCGTCCATGTGGTGCCCCAGCGCGATCTTGTTGCAGCCGTGTGCGACCGCGAGGTCGTGCAATGCGCCGCGGCGCATCCGCGCACAGAGCGCGCAGGGATTCTTTTCCTGCCGGATGTCGAAGATCACCGCGCCGAGGTTGGTGCGCTTGACGACGTGCGGCACATGAAGCGCGTCACACAGCGCGGCCACGGGGCCGTAGTCGGTCTCGATGTCGCCGAAACAGGGGTCGAGCGTCAGCGCGACGAGCTCGAACGGAACGCCGAGATAGCGCCGGATCGCGCACAGCCCGGCCAGCAGCGCGACGGAGTCCTTTCCGCCCGAGACGCCGACCGCGACGCGGTCCCCCGCCTCGATCAGGCCGTACTGCACACAGGCCTTGCGGATTTTGCCTTCGATCTGTTTCATCAGGGTCGCTCCGGTTCTTCCATTAAATAAGTATTATATCATAAAGATAAAAATTAATCGAGTTTTTGTGCGTTCCCCGCCCGCGGCGCGCGCCCGAGCCGCCGCTCGATCCACGCCGCGGCCTCGCCGGAAACCCGGATCAGTTCGGGGACGCCGACCGCGAGAAAGAGCGGGATAAAGTTGACCAGATAGCGTGACCGCGTCTCCCAGACCAACAGGAACAGCGCCAGCCCGAAGATGGCAAGCGTCGCAACAAAATGGTAGGCCGCCGCGCGCTTTTTCAGCGCCGCGCGCACCGCCGCGACCACCAGCCCCAGCAGCGTCACGACCATCATGCCCTGACAGTACACCGCGTAAACAGTCTCGTGCTCCGCCTCCGCGACGACGTACTTGTCGAACATCGAGGGGCGGACGCGGTTGCGGAACAGCTTGTACGGCGTGGTGTAGGTGCCCTCGCCCCAGGTAAACGCGGTTTTCTTGACCAGGTGTTCCACCATGCCGCCGAACCCGTATTCCTCGATGCGGCGCAGAATCTCGTCGCGCACGGCCTGATCGCGCTCGCCGGGCGGAAAGCTCTCGGTGTACGCGAAATCGTTGTAGTAGAAGTTGCCGTCGTCATGCAGCCCCATCATAATCCACATCGTCAGCGGGTGGTAGACCTCGGGGTTGGCGGCGGACAGGCGGTCGAGCGTCTTCATCGCGCCCGACATCCACAGCACCGACGAGCCGAACACGGCGACCGCCGCGAGCACGGCCCAAAACCGCGGCTTGAGTCCGTAGCTGATCAGCGCGTCGATCAGCACCGCGATCATCACGACCGCGACCGACATCTTGAGCATTGCGCCGACCGCGACGGCCGCGACAATACCCAGCAACAGCAGCGCGGCGCGGAGTTTCTTCTTCGACGCGAACGCCGCCTTGGCGTGCAGCCACAGCAGCACCGCCAGCACCGGATAGATCATCGTCGTCGTATCGGTGTAGAAAATCGCGGTGTAGAAGAGCAGCGGCAATGTCAGCATGCCGAACAGCAGTGTGATCAGCGCGATTTTGCGGCCGTAGCTCCGGCGCACCAGAAAATACATCAAAAGCAGGCTCAGGTCGACCAGCAGCGCGTTGAAGATCGCGCCGACCTGCATGAAGTGGTAGTTGCCGAACCACGTCCCGACGCGGAAAAAGAAACAGATCATCAGGTAGGCGGGGATGTTGTTCTGGTAGTTGGCGAGGTACCCGTCGTCGGGCAGCTTGTACAGGATAAAGTTGCGCGCGTTGCTCGCCAGCGACACAAAATCCCAGTCGTAGTGGTATTCGTTCTCGAATTCATGCGCCAGAAACAGCTGCACCGCAAAGAACAGCACAAACATCAGCGCCACGATCCCGATCTCGGTGAAAAGACGGTTGCGCACCGTGATATTCGACAGCCACCGGTGGGCTCCCCACAGGAACACACACCACAGCAGCGCCGACAGCAGCATGCCGTACCAGGTGAAGGGGTATACCGCGAAGTACCAGACATAGGTCGGCGGGCGAAACACCACGATGCACAGAACGACGAAGAAGAACGCCGCGAAGAAAAATGCAAAGAGGCGCCGGACGCGCTGTATCGGCTCCATCTAATCCTCCTCCGGAACGTGCAGCTCGCCGCTCAGGTAGAGCGCCGCGTGGCCCGAGATCCGGACGCGGTCGCCGGCGTTCTCGCAGTACAGGGTGCCGCCGCGCGCCGACAATTGCCGCGCCGTCAGCCGCTGTTTGCCCAGCCGCGCCGCCCAGAACGGCACCATCGACGCATGCGTCGAGCCGGTCACAGGATCCTCGGGGATGCCCTCGAGCGGGGCGAAGCAGCGCGACACAAAGTCGCAGTCCGGCCCGCCCCGCGCCATGACCACGACGCTGGTAAAGCCCGGTATCTCCGCGATTTTCGCAAGATCCGGTTTCAGGTTCGCCACCGTGTCGGCGCTGTCCACCACCAGAAACAGGTCACGGAACTCGTGCGCCTCCGACACCGGCGCGCCGATCGCCGCGGCCATCTGCGGCGTCACCGCGACCGGTTCGGGGGCGCGCGCCGGAAAGTCCATCTCGTACAGATCGCCGCGCCGCGTCACCGTGAGCAGCCCGCTCATCGAGAAAAAGCGGATCTCGTCGCTCCCGGGCCGCACGAAGTTCGCGACGACGAACGCCGACCCCAGCGTCGCGTGCCCGCACAGATCCATCTCGACGACCGGCGTAAACCAGCGAAGGTCGAATTCGTTGCCGCCGCGCGGCACAACGAACGCTGTCTCGGACAGATTGTTCTCGGCGGCGATGCGCAGCATGCGCGCCTCGCTCAGCGGCCGCTCCAATAGGCACACCCCGGCGGGGTTCCCGGAAAAAGGCTGCTCCGAAAAGGCATCGACGATGTAGTATTTCATAGGGTTTCTCCACTGTTTTGATGAATAGTGTCCTGAAATAGACGAAATGTGAATAATCTATCCGTATCTTACCACAACCGCGCGGAATTTTGAACATTTCCGCGCGGTTATTGCGGCGCTAAGCCGCAAAAAAAGACGCCTTCGTGAAGGCGTCTTTGGGGGTTTCGGCTAACGTTTGGAGAACTGGGGCGCGCGGCGCGCGGCTTTGAGGCCGTACTTTTTGCGCTCCTTCATTCTCGGGTCGCGGGTCAGGAACCCGGCTTTTTTCAGGTCGCCGCGCAAGTTCTCGTCGTACTGCAGCAGCGCGCGGGCGATGCCGTGGCGAATCGCGCCGGCCTGGCCCGATACACCGCCGCCTCCGACGTTGACAACGACGTCGAGCTTACCGAGCGTGTTCGTGGTGTTCAGCGGCTGACGGACAATCAGTTTCAGCGACTCGAGGCCGAAATAATCGTCGATGTCCCGCTTGTTGATGGTGATGGTGCCGCTGCCGTTATAAAGACGAACGCGAGCGACGGAAGACTTTCTTCTTCCTGTTCCGTAGAAAAACGGTCTGGTCTCGTACATATCTGCTCGCTCCTCCCTTAACCGTTGTAGGGCTGCGGTTTCTGCGCAGCATTGTTGTGTTCGGCGCCGCGGTAGGCGCGCAGTCGGGTCAGCGCCTTGCGGCCGATAACGGTGTCGGGCAGCATGCCTTTGACAGCCAGCCACATCGCTTTTTCGGGGCGCTCTTTCATCAGTTTGCCGTACTGGACCTCTTTCAGCGATCCGACCCAGCCGGTGTGGTGGCGGTACATCTTCTGCTCCAGCTTTTTGCCGGTCAGAACCGCCTTCTCGCAGTTGAGCACAACGACGTGGTCGCCGCAATCAACGTTGGGGGTGTAGGTGGTCTTGTGTTTTCCGCGCAACAGTGTCGCCACCGTGACCGCGGTGTGGCCAAGCGGCTTCCCTGCGGCATCGATGATATACCACTTGCGCTCAACCTCTGCGGGTTTTTGCATGGTCGTGGACATGATCTTCCTCCTGAACAATTTCCATCGCCCTTCGGCGTATGCTGTAAACAAAGGCGCAACTGCGCCGCGAACAGTAGTGCAAAAAATTTGACGTGGTTTGATTATAGTACGCCGCGCCGCGCGCTGTCAATAGGTTTTTCTCCAAAATTCAATTTACGAATCGCAGCCTTCGTTTTTCGCCGATTATCGCCCGTATACTCCGTATATCTCGCGCTCTATTTTCGTTTTTCATCGCACAAAAATAAAGAGAATGCGGACATTCTCTTTATGCGGTGACTTCGAACTGGAACTTGCCCTCGGCGAGCGCCTCGCGGTAGACGCCGACAAAATCGTCGCGCAGCGCAAAATCGGAGGGGATCTCGGGGTTGACGGCGCTCAGGTAATAGATGTAATTTCCGCTCGCGGTGCGGCCGATCTCGATCTTGCTCTGGCCGTAGATCTCGGCGATGGACTGCTCCACGGCGTCGATGCGCAGCACCGGCAGCCGTACGCCCGATTCCGCATCCGTGAAGTAGAAGATAAACGCGCGCAGATTCAGCGCGCCGGACGACGGGTCGGTGATCTCCACCTCAAAATGGTCGCGCCACGCCGCCGCAACCGCAAACCCGAACTCCTCGTTCTGGTAACGGCCGTTCCGCAGCTCCCCAACGACATCCAATGTGAATATCGTCGTCGATTCGGCGGTGTTGACGGCCGGCTTGCTCTTCTCTTTTCCGCTTTCCCCGGGCGGCAGCAATGTGCTGGGCGCCTGTCCCGACAGCACCGACCCGAACGTCATCGGGTCGATCAGTTTCGCGGTGCTGCTCTCGGCCGCGGAACAACCCGTCAACAACAGGACGGCGGCAAGAACAGCGATGGTCCATTTTTTCATCAAACGATCTCCATAAATAGAACCGGTTGACCCCTCTGAAATGCCTCGGCGAGGGGTAACCGGCTGATTATAGTATACTCCGTGATGCCGTGGAATTTGTTACTAATCTGTAACATTTTGCGAGATTAATTAATAATAATTATGCCGTGTTCTAGGATCATATCGCATCCGCGCGAAAAAAGCAAGATCACGCGGCGGATTTTATTTTTGTGAAGTAGGTCCAGAGCAGCGCGTCACTGCCGTCGGCGAGCTCAAAGCGCTGGTCGATGTAGTTGCCGGGCAGATGCACGATCTCGATCTGCGCGCCGTCCTCGAGGCAGACCGCCGCGATCGCGCGGGTCAGGCGGCTGATGTCGATCTTGCCGATGTCGGTATCCAGCGTGTTGACCATCGCGTTGTAGGTTTCTAAAAAAGTACCGGAGAAATCCTCGTCGGCGTAATCCATCAGCGCCGAGCGCCACAGCTTTTCGTACAGCACGGTGCGATCTTCGCCCGCGTAGTTGCCGAAACGGATCAGGTTGACCGCGTCGTTGCCGGAGAAGGAGGACTCTCCCGCCTCCTTGCTGAAGACGACCAGATTGTTGTCGCCCGTCACCTCAAGCGGCTTGTCGAGCAGAAAGTCGAAGTCGCCGAACCGGTCGAGAACGGCGGCCAGCTCGCGGGTATCAAGCGCGAGGTAGCGGTCGACCGGTACCGACAAGGTGTCGCGGACGGCGCCGGTCACCCCGGTCGCGCCGCGCTGGGCGAACACCTGATACAGCGGCATCGGCGCGCGGGTATCGAGCACAATCGTCGTCGTCGGCACGACGGTGACATAGATCATATAGCGGTCGGTGTCGAAGCGCACCAGCGCCGTCCCGAGCAGCGTGCCGGTCGCCTCGTCGCTGACGACCAGCAGCACGTTCATGCTGCCGGGCTTGGACGCGGGCAGCGTCTGCTGCGGCACCGTGGTCTCCTGAACCACGGGCGGTTCGCTCCGCCCCAGCACGTTTTGAGTGTGGATATACCCCACCACGAAAATCAGCGGCAGAAAGATCGCCAGCGTGATAAAAAAACCTTTACAGAAATCCCGGATGTTG
This sequence comes from Oscillospiraceae bacterium, assembly GCA_031554355.1. GTDB lineage: Bacteria > Bacillota > Clostridia > Oscillospirales > Ruminococcaceae > JAVBRN01. The sequence goes on along the minus strand of JAVBVJ010000009.1, from coordinate 142 downwards.
CGGCGGCGTTCCGCGCGCGGGTCGCCGCCGTCCTCGTTGCGGTAGTCCATACGTTGCCTCCTAGCGGTATTACGCCTATTTTGGGCGGCGGCGGCTTTTTTTATACAATTAGGAGGCTTATTTTTATGGAAACAAAAGAAAA
>JAVBVJ010000044.1:0-2869 GCA_031554355.1 Oscillospiraceae bacterium | reverse complement strand
ATTGAATTCTTCCTCGCTTTGGGCGTTGTCCGCGGCTTCGTTCTCCGCGATCTGGCCATCCTGTGTCAGTTCGTCCATCTTGTTCAAAACCTCCTCGATTAGGGGCAACGGTGTCGACGCGCCCGCCGTAACGCCGGCGGAATCCACGCCATGGAACATCTCTGCGCGCAGCTCGTCCGGGGACTCTACCCGGATCGTCCGGCAGTTCTGTTCGCATACTGCGGTCAGCTTGGCGGTGTTGGAACTGTTGCTGCCACCGATGACAATACAGAGGTCATTGGTCTTCGATAACTGTTCCGCTTCCTGCTGCCTCGTACGCGTCGCACTACATCTTGTATCAAAAACGAATAGCTTTGTATAGTTTTTTTTCGCCAGCGCGCCGCATTCCAAATATTTCGACAGATTGTAGGTCGTCTGAGCGACTAAAATACAAGGTTTATCCGCGAGATCGGCGTCCATCAGGCGCTGAAAGTCCGCGGGTTCCGCAAAGACGTGCGCCGCGCCCGCGCAGTGCCCTAAAATTCCCTGCACCTCGGGGTGGTCGGCGTCCCCCGCGATCAACACGGTGTATCCCTGCTCCCCGTACTGGCGGACGAGCGCGTGAATTTTGGACACAAAAGGACAAGTGGCGTCGACCAGCTGAATGCCCTGCTCTGCGCAGTGGCGGTAGACAGCTTCGCCGACGCCGTGACTTCGGATGACAATGGTGGTGCCGGGTTTCGCGTCCCGGACATCCGCGACGACGCCGCAGCCGCGGGCCATCAGATCCGCCACCACTCTGGCATTGTGGATGATCTCGCCCAGCGTTGCGATGGTCTCGCCGCGGGTCAGCAGTTCGTCGCAGACCGAGAGCGCCCGGTCGACCCCGAAACAAAAACCCGCCGTCTTGGCCAGCGTCACTTTCATGCTTTCGGCGTCTCCTGTTCCAGAATGTCCGCGACGATCCGGCGCAGCTTCTCGTTCGCCTCGTGGATAGAGGCGCTGTTGCCGCGCACGGCGCCCAGCTCCGCCGCCGTCACGGGCTTCCCGTAGACGATCTTCATTTTGCCGAACGGTCGGTACCCGTTGGTCTCGCAGGTTGCCGCCGGAACGATCGGGCAGTTCGCCAGCAGCGACAGCACGACCGCGCCGGACTTGAACTCGTTGAGCTCCTTGCGCGCCCGGGTGCCCTCCGGGAAGATGAGCACGGCCTGCCCCTTGTTCAGGAAGCGCACCGCGGTATAGATCGCCGCACGGTCGCTGTATCCGCGCCGCACCGGAAAAGCGCCCGCCTTGCCCATCAGCCAGATCATAAACCGGTTCTTAAACAGTTCTTTTTTCGCCATCGAGCGAAGGATGCGCTTGTTGACCAGCGCGTGGTAGATGGGGTCGCCGAATTTTTTATGTTTCGCCGCAATCACGACCGCGCCCTCCGCGGGCACGTTCTCAATGCCGACGACGCGCACCCCGTACAACAGCCGGACGACAGGCCCCGCGACGGCTCTGACAAATCGGTAGAGTGTAAACATCCTGCTTCCTTTACAAGTGGATTTTGACGGTATCGACGAGTAATTGAAGGGATTGGTCTACTTCATTGCCCGTTGTATCTACCAAAATCGCGTCAGGTGCCGGTTTTAAGGGCGCGATGTCGCGGTTGGAGTCGTTGTAGTCGCGTTTCATCAGATCCTGATAGACCGCCTCGTACTCGGCGCTGATGCCTTTTTTAACCAGCTCCTCGTAGCGGCGGCGCGCGCGCTCCTCGGGCGCGGCGGTCAGGAAGATCTTGACGTCCGCGTCGGGCAGCACCACCGTGCCGATGTCGCGGCCGTCCATCACGACGTTGTTGTTGCGCGCGATGTTCCGCTGCAGCTCGAGCAGAAATGCCCGGACCGACGGCAGCGCCGACACCGCCGAGGCCGCCATCGAGACCGCCTCGGTGCGGATCTCGCCGGTCACGTCGACCTCGTTTAAGAATACGCGCTGCTCCATGTCGACAAACCGCAGATCGACGCGGATGCCGGCCAGCAATCCTTTCACGGCGTTCTCGTCGCGCACGTCGATGCCGCGCCGCAGCACCGAGTACCCGATCGCGCGGTAGAGCGCCCCCGTATCCACATAGATGTAACCCAGCTCCTGCGCCAGCTGGCGCGCCATCGTGCTTTTACCCGCGCCGACGGGCCCGTCAATTGCCACTGCTTTCATTCCTTGCCTCCCGGTATCGATCTTCCGGCGGCGGCCCCGGTGGCAAACGCGATTCCGAAGTTGAACCCTCCGGTACACCCGTCGGCATCCAGCACCTCGCCGGCAAAATACAGATTTTGAACCTTTTTGGACATCATGGTCGCGGGATCGATCTCGTCCAGCGCCACGCCGCCCGCCGTCACAATCGCCTCGTCGACGGGTCTGGTACCCGTCACCGGCAGCGCGAAGCGCTTTAATACCGCGACGAGCGCGGCCCGCTCCGCCGATGTCACCGAATGGATCTTTTTGTCGGGATCGACGCCGCTGCGCGCTACGACGGTGTCGATGATCGACCGCGGCAGCAGCTTGTCCAGGCTGTTCTTGAACGCCCGGTTGCGGTTTTCGCCGAAATCGGCGAGGATGCGCCGGTCGAGCGTCGCCGTGTCGAGCGCCGGCTTGAGGTCGACCGCGATGTCGGCCGCCCGCGGATCCCGGTCTGTCAGATACGCGCTGAGTGTCAGCGCCAGCGGGCCCGAGACCCCGAAATGGGTGAACAGCATCTCGCCGGTGTCGCCGAAAAACTCTTTGCCGTCCTGCCGCGCCGACAGGCGGACATTGCGCAGCGATAATCCTTGTAAATCCGCCCACTCCGTTCCGGCGCAGACCAGCGGAACCAGCGAGGGGCGCGTCGCCGTGACGGTATGCCCCG
>JAVBVJ010000145.1:0-15527 GCA_031554355.1 Oscillospiraceae bacterium | reverse complement strand
GCGTCGGCGCCGTCGAGATTGCTGCTTTTCAGGATCGGCGGGGTGACGCCTGCCCGCACGAGTTTTTGCGCGAACGTGACCATCAGCGCCTGTGCCAGCGCCGCGCCCGTGATCGTAGAAGTCGGTCCCATCGGGATGTCGAACCCGTCGATCAGGAATCCGGCGTCCCCCGGCACCGACTTGTTGTCGAGCACGACGTCGGCGAGCTCGAACAGACGCTTGCCCAGTTCGGCGCGCGGGGTTACGGCGGCGCTGTGCGCCATCGAGGTGATCGCGATGACCGCGCACCCCCTGTCCCGCGCCAGCTGCGCCATCTCGACGGGAACGGTGTTGCGCCCCGAGTTGGAGATGAGGAGCAGCACGTCGCCTTTTTGGACATGGTAGAGTTTCAGAAGCTGCGCGGCGTACCCGCCAAGGCGCTCGAGCAACGTGCTTTTCTCGACCATCTCGTGCAGCATGAATTCGGGCGGAAGAATCGCGCGAACCGGCGCGTACCCGCCCGCGCGGGTGTAGATCTCCTCGGCGATCATGTGCGAGTGGCCGGTGCCGAACGCGAAGATCGTGCCGCCGCGCTGAACGGACGCGAACAGCAATTCCGCGGCTTTGTCGATCTGCGCGGCCTCCTCGGCGCACAGCTGTTCCAGTTTTCCGCAGACCTGTGTCAGGTAGGCGGTGGCGACATCATTGCCGTTGTAACCCATAGTGATCCTCCAAGTGATGCGCCACCGTCTCCATCAGCCGGTCGCCCTCGCTGTATTCGAAGATGGCGTTGTATTTTTCGTAATCGTCGCGGTCGGCGATGCCCGCGTCGGGGAGGTAGCCCAGATAACCGCCCGCGTAGCTGACCGCGATGAAGCGGTCGGAGAATTTCGCGCGCACGGGGTTCGTGAGCGCCGAGAACATCTCGGCAGGGAAGAACCCGAACACGAAATCGCCCGCCCGAAGAAACCGGACGCGCATCGGCAATGTCTCAGCGGCGGGCTGGAACCGCGCGTAGATCAGCCCGTGCATCGCGCCCTCGCAGCGCGACTGTAAGATGCGCAGCTCGGCGGGGCTCAAGCCCTGCTGCTGCGCGTCGGCCAGTTCCGCGCGGAAGCGCGCGAGATCGGCGGCCTGCTCCGCCATGTCGACGTGCCGCACGTGCATGGGCAGCTCGATGTCGCTGCTGTCGAGCGGGAAATCCGCCTGTCCGTCCGGCAGCGCGCAGGTCTTTTCCAGAATCTGCTGTGCGAGCAGACCGCCGAGACGGTCGACCTCCGCAAAACTCGATTCGCGGCGGGTAAAGCGGGTGCTGACGTCGCCCGCGCTGCCGTTGAGGAACAGCGCGAAATCGACGCCGTTCTCTTTCAGCGCCGCGGCGGTCGCTCCCGGATAATCGGCGCTGACGAGGGTGTTGGCGCCGCTCAGGACCGTCGGGTGGCAGGCGGTGTTATAGAGCAGCGCACATACGCCGTCCGTCCGCGCAAAGCGCAGCAGCGTCAGCAGGGGATCGCCGGGCAGTTCCGGCTGGTTGCGGTCGGTGCCGATGCCGTCGTTTTTCTGCGCGGCGGCGGAGAGCGTGCAGGGCAGAAGGTCTTTTGCGGCTTCCGTCAGCGCGTCCAGCACGGACCCCTCGACCGCCGCCCGTATCGCGGGATCGAGCGGGCCGAAAAACACGCTGAGCAGATCGCCGAACCGCGGGTCGGGCGAAAAGAAGCCGCCCGGCCCCGCGTGGGTGTGTGTCGCCGATAAAAACAGGTCGTCGGGCTGAATGCCGAGCGCGGCCGCCCCCCGCGCCACGCTGCCGGCAAGGTCGGGATCCATGGCGAGCAGGTCGCTGCAGACCAGCGCGAAGCGCCGTCCGCCCTGCTCCAGCATCAGCGCCTTGCTGTAGAGCGGGTCGTGGGTGCCGGACGAATAGCGGGGCGCCTCGCCCTCGTACCCGACCAGCAAAGTGCCGTCGGGAACCGCGATCGGGCAGGCGGCAAAACCGAGTTTCGTCTCCATGGCTATACCGGAATGACCAGAATGCCCAGCGCGCTGAGCGCGATCGAAATCACGACGATCCCGAGTAAAATCCAGATCGGTTTGACTTTTTTCTTTTTCATCAGCCAGAAACACAGCAATGTGACGCCGATCGGCAGCAGATAGGGGACAATGCTGTCCAAAATCCCCTGCAGGCTGAAGATCGTCTCGCCCTCCTCCACGACGTCGAGTCCCAGCCGGATGTTGACGAGCTGGACGATCAGGCTGCCGACCATCGTCAGACCGACGATGCTGGCCATAAAGGAGAAGCGCGCGATGAGGTCGGTGGATTTGATGCGCTCGATGAGTTTCGTGCCCTCCCGATACCCCAGTTTCATGCCGAAGAATTTCAGCGGCTGTGAGATTCCGTTCCAGAGCACGAAGCAGAGAATCAAGCCGAGCGGATTGCCTTCGGCGCCGAACGTGACGGCGAGCAGCAGGCAGACCAGCAGAATCGTCATATAGATCAGGCTGTCGCCGATCCCGGCGAGCGGGCCCATCATGGCGACTTTGACACCGGAGATCGCCTCGGCAGCGCGGTTGCCCTCCTCATCCTCCATCGCTGCCGTGACGCCCAAAATCGGCTGCACGACGACCGGACAAGTGTTGAAGAACTCGAGGTGGCGATGCATGGCCTGGCTCAGCTCTTCCTTGGGTTTATCCTTGTAGGCTTTTTTGAGCACCGGGACCATGGAGTACAGATACCCCAGCGACTGGAACCGCTCGTAGTTGTGCGAGGACTGCAGAAACAGCGATCTGCGCCAGACGCTGTTGACTTCATTTTTCGTCAGTGCCATTACAGATCAACCTCCTTTTCCGAAGAGAGTTGAACCGGGGCGGCGCCCGCGCCGGCGTTGCCGAGCCGGCCTTCCTTGATCACGAGATCGCAGACCGCGGCCATGACAATACCCAGCAGCGCGCAGCCGATCGTCGGCAGACCGAAGTAGGCGGCGGCGATGAATCCGGCGATAAGGAACGCCCAGGTCTTTTTCGTCATCATCATCGACAGCAGCATGCCCATGCCGAGCGCGGGCAGAATCTTGCTGGCGACGCTTAAGCCCGCCATCAGCCATTCCGGAATGAGGGCGATCAGCTCGACGGCGTACTCGATGCCGACCAGAATCGCGAAGAACACCGGCAGGCCCATCACGAGCGACTGAACCGCGAGCCCGAGGAAATGGTACAGGCCGATGCGGGAGAGATCGGCGCGCTCGGCGTCTTTCTCGGCGCGGTGGACGAACGTTATGTTGATGGTGTAGGCGAGGATTTTAAGCTGTTGTCCGAGAATCGCGACCGGCAGACCGATCAGCACGGCCGCGGCCGCGTCCTGACCGGACAGGATCCCGACGGCGGTGCCGATGGCGGTGCCCGTGATGGCGTCCGGCGGGATGTAGGCGCCGATCTGGCCGCTCGCAAAGATGAACTCCATGCTGGCGCCGATGATCAGGCCGGTCGTGAAGTCCCCCATAACGAGCCCTGCCGCCGCGCCGACAAAGACGGGGCGGAAGAACCCGAGCTGCAGGGTCGCCTCGTCGCAGGTTGAGATCGCCACGACGAGCATCATAAGAAGTGCTTGAACTAACACGGTGAATCTCCTTTCATGCGGTTACTTTTTAGGGTCGAACAGCTTTTTCAAAGCGAAGTTCCTTGTCGTTCGGCACCATCTGGATGGTGATCTCCACCCCGGCGTCGGCGATCTTTTGCAGCGTGGCGACATCGTCGTCGTTGACGGCGACGGCGGTCGCAATCTGCCGTTTTTTGCCGTTGTTTTTCATGCCGCCGATATTCAGCTTTTGGATGGGCACGCCGTGCTCGACGAGATAAAGCACGTCGGCGGGGTTGTTGAACAGCAGCATCGACCGGCGCTTGATGGGATTGGTCGCGACGATCTCGGCGAACCGCTGCGGGGCATAGAAGACGACGCGCATCCCCTCGGGCGCGGCCATCTCCAACAACTGCTGCTGGAAACTGTCGCCCGAGATCGCCTCGTTGACCACGATGCACTGCTCCAGCTGGAGCGCCTTGATCCAGGTGGTGACGACCTGCCCGTGCAGTAGCCGGTCATCGATACGAACAAATTCGATTGCCATTGTTTCCTCCCTGAGCGGTTATACTTAACAAACTTAAAAACCGTTTATGCGTTTTCATATACGCAGCCGAAAGGGCTGCAACATACCCCGAAAGGCAGTATGCTTGCGCCGTTCATCGTCAACTGCGCACTCCGTGCGCTGCGCAGGCTTTGCTTGCGCATTGAAAACAAGGGATTGTTTTCAAGTTCATTGACTTTACAAATCGGCGGGATCGTCTGCAGCTTTGGACGGGATGCGCGCGCGCAGGCGTGCCCCCTCGTTTCGCATCCCGAGCCGCCCGAACTTGACCAGCTTGTCCAACGCGGCGTCGCTGACATCCTCCATCATCGCAAGCTCGCACAGCACCGCGAGATTGACGCCGCTGATCAGAAAGACATCGGGATTTCGGGCGACCAGCTGCAGCGCGACGTTGCTCGGCGTACCGCCGACGAGATCCGCGAGGATCAGCAGTTTCGGGTGCGCCGAGAGCCGCCCGGCGGCCTGTTCCAGATCGGCCAGCAGCGCCTCCTGCCCCATGCCGAACCGCAGCGCGACGGTCTCGAAATCCTGCTGCGCGCCGACCAACATCTCCAAACTGCCGCGCAGCGCCTCCGCGAGGTCCCCGTGTGACACAAGAATGATCCCGAATTTACGCAATATTACTCCCCCCACTCTTTTCGTACAAGGATGTCGATGCTGAATTCATAACCGTTGTACAGCGCCTCGTCGTATTCGACCAAGACGGCGTTTTTCGCGTATCCGAGGTTGGTAGCCTGCAGCGCCACGCCCTGCTCCGCGCCGAACAGCAGGCGGGCGTAGGGGCCCTCGATCCGCGTCGTGTTGATCTTTTGGCTCGAGCTGACGACCTCAAGGTTGTAGTCGTTTTTGATGTCTTGGTAGAGCGACTCGGTGTCGAAGGTTTGGCGGTCGAGATCCGGGAACCTCCCGGCGTCCAGCAGCACGGATTCGATGGCCAGCACATGGCCGTCGGCGGCGCGGGAGCGCACGAGGTGCCACGCCTCGCCGTCCTCGCCGAGCCCCAGCAGACGGGCGATGTGCGCCGCGGGATGAACGCGCGCCATCTCGAGCACGACACTCTCGACGCGGTAACCCTTGTCGCCCATGTAGCGGCTGAACCCCTGCACCGTGAACACGCGGTGAAATGCGCCGGGCGCGACAAAGGTGCCGGTCCCGCTGATGCGGTAGACCCACCCCTGCGACACCATGCGGTCGAGCGCCTTGCGCACCGTCATGCGCGACGCGCCGAACAGCGCGCACATCTCGTTCTCGGTGGGCAGCAGATCGTTCGGCTGCAGATGATTTTGGCGGATAAGGTCGCGGTAATGTTGAATAATCGCGCTGTCCTTGTTCAAAGCGGACTCCTTGTTTAAATGTATATACATTTATACTTTAAGTCAATAATACAAAACAGGAATCGGCGCTGTCAAGCCGAAAAAACACAAAAATCGCGCCGCTCGTTTGTGGATTGCGCCAAACTTGCGGCGGCGCGCCGTCCTGTTTATGCCCTCTTCCCGCAGACCAAAAAGCAACAGCCCAACCGGGGTACGGTTGGGCTGTTGCTTTTTTATTGCAGAAAAGAAGAACAACATGGCAAAAACAATAATTAGAATCACTTGGTTTAATCAGAAAGAAGGCGCTAAAAAAACCGCGACTGCCGCGAGTCTCGCAATCGGCTTTGGCGCAAGCAAGAAGTATTTTGCTCGTGAAACGCGATGATCAAGGTGCTCAGCTTTTAAGAAAACTTGCTTGGTCTATACCGGTTCAACAGCGGACTTACCTGTGTTCATTCTTGTGTTTTTCGCATAAGTAAACGGGAATGGGCGTGCTTTTTCAAAGCAATCCGACTTGTTGTTATTCATAAAAAATTTTTAAGTTTATAGTATTATTGGCTTAATTGATTGCCGGAGTCGGTTATATTTTTGCTTTTACATCTTCGTTTATAATCACAATCCTCATATCGGCTGACAAGACCTATAACAGATATTGAAATTGTGATATTGAAAAAAGGAGTGCGGGAAATGGGCTTTAAGAGACTGCAAGATACAAAGAACAAAAACAGGCGCGGTGTTAACCGCGTCGCTGTCGGCGGCAACACTGGCGGTAAAATATATTTTACCGTGCGCATCAACCGCTTCTACATACTGGCTTTGGTAGTCAGCCTTGCGTTTCTGGCCATTGGACTTTGGTTTATTAATCGAGCCACAAATTTAAGCAAGGACGAAACCGCCGGATATATTCAGAACGCTGTCCGGCAAACCACGTTTGCTGTAGACGAGCATATCCGTGAGGAATTTGATACGCTGATGTCCGCGGCGATCGTCGCTCAGGATCGGGACCTTCTGGCGGATGACGCGGTTCTGCACGCCCTGATAAATGGTCTTGGCGCCCATAACGGCTATGTCCGGATCGGATTTGCCGACGCATCCGGGCAGGCTGTCTGGATTGATAAGAACGGCCGCGAGTACCGGACAGACATCTCCCGTGAAGGTTTTTTTCAGCGCGCTATCGCGGGTGAAAACTCGATGAGCCGGGTGCGGCTTGACGAGGTGATCGAAACCGATATACACTACTATTCCGTGCCGGTTTACAACGGTAAAACCGATACGGTCAAGGGCGTCCTGTTCGTAGCGGAGCCACAGGACGAGCTGCGGAAAATTGTTGAAAACTCAATTTACGCCGGTATGGGGCTGGCGCATATCATAAACAGCCAGGGCGATTATGTCGTGAGATCAAACAGCCCGCTCGTGGCCGGCATAGGGGACAATATCTTCGAGTTGCGCAGCCCGGTAAGCGAAGCGGTGGAACAGGAGATACGGGGCAACCTTGAAGCGGGAAGATCAGGCTATCTTGTAAAGAGCATTTACGGCGAAAACAGGCTGATTGCTTACGCGCCGCTGGATATTAACGACTGGTATGTTTTCTATGCCGTGCCGGAGAATATGGTCGGCGCCGGTTTAAAAAATGTCACGACCGGCACGGTCGCCATTGTCAGCACGGCAACGGGTGTCTTTATCCTACTCATTTTACTGATCCGTGCGGTCAACAATAAAAACCGCAAGGCATTGGAACACCTCGCGTTTGTCGACCCTGTCACCGGGCATCGGAACCTTCAGGGATTCTTGATTGACGCAGATGAAATCCTGAGCAGGACGAGAGGCGACGGCTACGCCGTCTGCTATTGCGACATCAAGAATTTCCGATATATAAACGATGTGTTTGGGCGCGATGTGGGAGATCGGATGCTGCGCTATCTGGCCGACTTTCAGGACAGAATTTCACAGGAGGGTGAGATTTCGGCGCGGATCGGCGAGGATACCTTTGTGGCGCTTCGCAAATACAATAGCAAACGGAATATCCAACAGCGATTTGAGGGTACCGCGCAGCAGCTTGCAATCTTTCCCGAAACCTTTTCTTGCGGATACAAAGCGGAGCTGTACGGAGGCGCATACATCATCAACCCTGCGGACGGAGACCTTACGATTAACGACATGCTCGACAGGGCAATCGCCGCACAGGAAGAATTGGAATCATCAGGACGAACAGAGCGGCTTGGCATCTACTCTAAAGAAATGCGCGATCAGAAGCTGTGGGAAACCGAAGTCGAGTCCAAGATGGAAGCCGCAATGGAAAATGGCGAGTTTCAGGTTTATTTACAGCCCAAAATAGACATCCAGCACGGGGATCGCATGATGGGCGCGGAAGCGCTGGTGCGCTGGGCTTCACCTGAAAGGGGACTCATACCTCCGGGACGCTTTATTGAACTTTTTGAACAGAATGGGTTCATTGTGGAACTGGATAGGTTTGTATTTGACAAAATGTGTCGGTTCTATAAAGAAGCCGTGCTCGATCGTGGTCTGACCGCCTATATCATGTCGGTCAATGTCTCCCGGCTGGGGCTGATGCGTCCCGATTTTGTGCGGTCATACACCGAAATACGGGAAGCCTATGGCATTCCCGCCGGCTGTATTGAACTGGAGTTCACCGAAAGTTTGATCTTTGGCAACCAGAAGTTGTTTACGGCCATCGTAGCCGAATGCAAGCGCAACGGTTTCTTGTGTTCCATGGATGACTTCGGGGCCGGTTATTCCTCGCTCAACATGCTCAAATCCATCCATGTGGATGTACTGAAACTGGACAGGCAGTTTTTCCTGTACGGTAACGACGCAGAGCGCGGGCAGGAACTGGTAAAAAACATTATCGCTATGGCGAAGGCGCTGAACATGAAAACGGTGGCAGAGGGCATTGACGAGGAGGTCCAGATTGAGCAGCTTCGCGCCATGGGCTGCGATGCCATTCAGGGCTATGTCTTCGCGAAGCCGATGCCGATGGAAGAGTTTGAGCGGTTTATGGAGTCTTGGACGGCTCGGTGAGGCGCTTTACTATTTCAAACTGAATGTGTGCAATCTGCATCTATTAATACCTTCTGCCCGCGCCGCCGGGCGGACTGCGGGTCGGGCGCACCACCCATCGCGGCGCGATAAGGTTGCTCCGCGCGGAGCAACCTTTTTTGTGCTGACGCAGCTGTCCCGCATCTATGGCGATGTCGCCGCGCTCGGCTTCATTCATACGATTCGTTGAACCGGGTGCTCAGAAAGTAGACGGCGCGTTCAATCATTCGATGAATCTGTGGCAATATGCAACAAAACATCCTAAATAGACCACTAAATTTATATGAAGTGACGGGATATTCAACAAGCTTTTATGATTTCTCATCTGCAAACTTTTGAGGATGTGCTTGCCTCGAATGAGTATTTAATGATATTGAGCACGACCAACAACGGCAATGTAAAAGAGTGACATGTGCTTCAGAATTCTTCTTGCGAGTGTGTTGACAGTATGTAGAAGGAAAAAAACTGCGTTGCCAAATCGATATGACTACGTCTATTGAGTTTTACTCATGGCTGTAGAGGACTATGATAGGGAGGGGATTCCGATGTGGTAGATACACATACCATTCTTAAAAATGAGCATTGGATAATCTCACCAATATATGCTCGTATACGAAATCATAATTTACTAAAAAAGTAAAGGAGTGTATCATGAAAAAAAATTACATGTTTGCTGATGGTTTTGGTTTTATGCTTAAGCCTATGTATTCCAGTATTTGCGGCAGAACGCGCAAGAATTGAAATCATCATGGAGAATGAAGCTGAAATTGCAGAATTTCATAACTCTCCGGAGTATGACCCAGATAACCTCTATACGTTCATTATTCCGAATCAGACACAATTAAGAATTCTTTGTCCAAGTTGTGGGAGTAATAGTTTTCGAGGCGATACAGATCACAGAGAGATGGATATTCATCCGAGAATGTGCCCGTCCGCTCCAGATCTATCTTCCGATCTATGCACGGAATATGATGTCTACACATTCTCAATGTGCGATGTTTGCGGATATAAAACCTCGACGGTTTTCCTTAATAGATATTGGATAGTTGCGTGCCATGTGGAGGGTGGGGGTACATATATAGCAAGGCCAGGCCAATCTTGGCAGCAGGGTTACGATTTACACGAGGATCCTGTCTATATGGACCTGAGTTAATGCTATTGCGTAATGGTAATCATTCGCTCGAAATAAATGAAGATCATTGGAGGTGATGGTTTGAAGCGATTAAAATATTTATTTCTTGCGGTTTGCGTTTTTGGAATAATCTGCTCTCTGACTGGCTGTAAAAAAGACGAACGGTTTCAAACTGTTTTTCCATTAGAGGAGGAAGTGATTACAGCTACGCTGGAAAAAACCGGGCTGCCAGGGATTATTTCAGAATCAGAAACGAGTTCGAATAGAAAAGGACATATACATTATGTAGTTCGCAGCCCAACGGAAACTTATGACGGCACCAGCAATAATGTGGTTCTCGCGGATATTTCCGCTGCAAATTATAAAGGCGAACGGCTGTTATTGACAATATTTGATCAGAGTGTTGTTTCGGATCAAATTGAGTGGGAGGACTGGAAGCAGCAAATCGTGTTCGCTACGCTACTTTACGGCGGTTTCGAGAATGAAGAAGACGTTTATCGGGCGTTCCTCGAAAAAGAGCTGCCGGATGGTCAAACTTCATCTGAGTGGGACGCTCAACTTACAGGGGGGTATTGCGTGGTGTCCTATTCCTCCAGGAGCCATACAAATTATAACGAAGACGGCTTTACAATACGAAAACAATCCGCATTTTTGAGAGTAAACATCTATGAGTCCTATGAGCTTTATCAAAAACTCAGCGCGAACCAGAAAGTCTAAATAAAAAAGACCAACAGTTTACTGTTGGTCTTTTGCTGGCGGAGCAGGAGAGATTTGAACTCTCGCGACGGTTGCCCGCCCTACACCCTTAGCAGGGGCGCCTCTTCGGCCAAGCTTGAGTACTGCTCCAAAGTCTTTTCCTACGATTCAGTTGTGCGGACGCGCTGCGGGTATTTACAAAATGGTGCGAACAGCTATATTATTATAATGGATTCATTTTGAAATGGCAAGTGCATTCGTATGTTTTTGTGTGTACGGTGAATCCTAGTACTTAGACGACAAGGAGGCGCAATGGAACAGTACCGCATCGGGCGAAAGCTGGAGAAAATCGAGGGCGCGGCCGCGCCGGGCGACATGGTTTTGGTGCTCTGCGGTATCGACGAGTGGCAGGCGTTGTTTCAGGGAAAAGAGATCCCGGAATACCTGACCGGGCGGTCGAACGACAGGTTTTGCCGCTCGCAGGATCTGGAGAACGCGGTGATGATATCGGTGTCACGGCCGGTCAAGCATCATTATCCGCGACGCAGCAAAGAGTTATACTCCGTTACCAGGAACCAGATCGTCATCGCGCACGACAGCGCGGCGTTTCCGGATGTCATTGAGGGCATCGCCGCGCAGAAGAAATGGGACAAGCCGACGGTCGGCAAGGCGCTCGCTTCCGTCGTGGAGGAATGCGTGGAGGACGACATCGTCTACCTCGCCGAACTCGAGGAGCGGCTGGTCGCGATCGAGGAAGAGCTGATGGGCAACGAGGTGAAAGACTTCCCGAACCGCATCTTCGGGATCCGCAAGGAGCTGCTCGGATACGCCAACTTCTATCTGCAGATGACCGATGTCGCACAGGAACTGGAGGAGAACGAGAGCGGCGTCTTCGACACGGCGTCGATCAAGGTGTTCCGGCTGATGAAAGAGCAGTTCGAGCGGCTGCTGCAGGTAGTTCAGACGCTGCGGGAGTACACCCTGCAGCTGCGGGACGTCCACCAGACCCAGATCGACACGGCGCAGAACAAGACCATGAAGGTGTTGACTGTCGTCACAACCATCATCATGCCGATCACGCTGGTGACGAGCTGGTACGGCATGAATTTCCGGAATATGCCCGAGTTGTACTGGAAGTTCGGCTACGCGTTTGCGGGCGCGCTGTGTGTCGCCGTCGCCACATTGGTGCTTATCTGGATGAAGCGTAAAAAAATACTGTAGATCTGGTAAAAGTGGTAACAACTTATATAGTATTGATAATAATTAATAAGTGACACGGCAAATAAACTGTGTTATAATGCTTTGGTATGATAGGAATGTGATTGTTTCAGGTATTATAAGCGTATTACTGCCTGATGAGGATAACATGAGCCGACGGTTTAAGGCACTGGACAGAGTTGCAATCGCAGCAGTCGTACTGACCCTTTTGTTTTCGCTGGTTGCTTGCGAGGGGACGTCGTTCGACATGAGCGCGTTGGCAAAAGACAGGGGATTTGATGAAGACCGCTACACAGGAGAGATCCACGTGAAGATGACCGAGGCGCCGGGCGACCGCGTGTACGGATCCAACGGGATCTCTATCGATGTGTCAAACGCCGATCAGGGGTATATGACAATCACCTATGTCGAGACCGCCAAGATCATGCGCGTTCAGGTGACCGAACCGGGCGGGCGGAGTTACGCCTACTACCTGAACGGGGAGGGCCGCCCGGAGGTGTTCCCGTTTTCCTACGGGAACGGCACCTATGCCGTCCAGCTGTTGGAACAGGTGCAGGGGACAAGCTATGCACTCGTCTACGGCACCGAGATCTACGTCGAGATGGACGACGAGACGGTGGCGTTCACCTACCCGAACCAGCAGATCAACTATCTGCCGGACTACGATTCGGTCTATCTCTCCTACCAGCTGACCCAGAAACTGACGACAGAAGAGGAGCGCGTCGAGACGCTGTTCCGTTACGTCGCGACAAAGATCACTTACGATTCCGGGATGGCCGAACAGATCCAACAAGGCCTGATTCCGCTCGATTACCTGCCCGACCCGGACAAGACGCTCGAGAGCAAAAAGGGCGTCTGCTACGACTACTCCGCGCTGCTCGGCACACTGCTGCGCGCGCAGGGGATCCCGACCCGAATGATCAAGGGATACGTCATTTACGAGGGCGCATCGACACCGGTGTTCCACGCGTGGAACGAGGTGTGGACAGGAAGCGAGTGGGTTTTATTGGACGCAACCCTCTACGGAACACGCCGAACCGAAGAGGATTATGAAAAGTTATACCAATTTTAGCGGAGGTAAAAATGGCTTCTAAAACAGAAAAAACCAAAACGATTCCGTCGGAGGAAACGGCGCTGTTCTGCGACCAGGTCGCGATGATCGTGCGTTCCGGTATCCCGCTGCGGAATGGCATCGAGACGCTGTGCAACAGCTACAAAAACTCGAAGTATGCCGACAAGTTTATGCTGATCAACGAAGAGGTACAGAAGGGCGGGTCGCTGTACAGCGCGATTAAGCTCGCCGGCTTCTTTCCGGCGTACATGGTCAACATGATCCGCGTCGGCGAGTACACCGGTACCATCGACGACGTCATGGAGTCGCTGGCGAACTACTACCACCGGGATGCCGATATAAAGAGCAGCATCCCCAACCCGATTCTGTATCCCTCGCTGCTGGCGCTGATGATGGCCGCGGTCATCGCGGTGCTGACGATCTTCGTCATGCCGGTCTTCGAGCGCGTGTTCGCCAACCTCGGCGGCGACGCGACGACCGCCACCGCCACCGCGATGAATATCGGCTCGGTCAT
Organism: Oscillospiraceae bacterium; assembly: GCA_031554355.1. Taxonomy (GTDB): domain Bacteria; phylum Bacillota; class Clostridia; order Oscillospirales; family Ruminococcaceae; genus JAVBRN01. Next base: position 2,413 of record JAVBVJ010000145.1, on the reverse strand, counting down.
CGGTAAAGTCGTGCTGATTTTTGTCGGCGTCATGCTGCTGATCATCGTTATTCTGGTGATCCTGATGGCGACCAAGCAGAGAAGCAAGGTCATGGACTTTCTGTCCAAGATCTTTCCGCCGCTGCGCCGCATCAACGAGACCATCTCCGCCGCCCGCTTCGCCTCGATCAGCGAGATCATGATTAAGAGCGGCTACAACATCGACGCGACCGTCGATTTAAGTCTTGGCGTCATTCAGGACCGCGGCTCGATCCGCAAGCTGAAGAAGCTGAAAAAATCGCTGGACGAGGGCAACTCCTTCGCCAACGGCGTTGCGCGCATGGGCATGTACGACGGCGTGCACGCCAACATGATCGAGATGGGCAACAATGTCGGCCAGCTCGACAACGTCATGCATAAAATCGCGGGGATGTACGATGCCCGCGCCGATGAGAGCATCAACCGGATCGTTTCGTTGATTGAACCGACGCTCGTAGCGATTCTGTCCGCGGTTGTCGGCGGTATTCTGCTGGCGGTCATGCTGCCGCTGGTCGGAATCCTGTCCTCCATGACTTAAGGAGGATGACGGAAGCGAAGGGAAGTGATTGAGTGCATCTGTATAAAGTAAAACGAAAATTCAAGTTTCGCGATATCATCGCTTCGGTGCTGCTGTTTGTGGTCATTATCGGTGTTGCGCTGTTTTTGCTGAACAACACCGACGAACCCGCGGACAAGAACGGCGAGGATCTGGTGCGCAAAGCGGTAACAAAGGCGGCCATCACCTGCTACACCATTGAAGGACGGTATCCCGAGAGCCTACAATACATGGTCGACAATTACGGGTTGTACTACAACAACGAGAAGTATTTTGTCGACTACAACATTATCGGCGACAATGTCTCCCCGCAGATTCTTGTCGCGACGATAACAGCGAGGTAGGCGTATGACGATGAAAGAGAGACGTACGCCGGCCATCGGCAGACTGAGCGGCCTGTTCATGTTTTTGCTGCTCGCGATGCTGGCGATTTTGTCGCTGATATCCGTTATGCTGGGTATCCGCATCTACAATAAGGTCGTCGACACGACCGAGAGCAACGCGGTTGCCCGCACATCGCTGTCCTACATGGCGACGCGGCTCAGCAGCAGCGACGAGACCGACTGCATTCATTTCGACACCATCAAGGAGACCGACGTCGTCATTTTGGTCAACGTCGTCGAGGATATCCCGTACCTCACCTATATCTATTTCCACGACGGAAAACTGAAGGAGTACACCGCCAACGCAGGCTTCGAGTTTACGCCGGGTTTCGGTTCTCCGATCACCGAGCTGAACAACCTGAAAATCTCGCTGGACGGGGATACGTTCACCTTCGTTGCCGACGACGGCGCGGCGCTGCATGAGATGCGTTATCATGTGCGCACCGGTGTGACGAGAGGGGGGCTCTCATGAATAAAAGAAGCCCCGTTTTAATCGAGCTGATCATCATCATTCTGTCGCTGTCTATCGCGCTGACGGTCGTGGTGCAGATCTTTGCGCAGGTCTACCGCACCAACAAGGAGTTGGTCGAGGAGACCAACGCTGTGATCGCGATGCAGGACATCGCCGAGGGACTGAAAGCGGACCCGACCGGACAGGAGAGCCGCAAGATCCCCTACGCCGAGAACTTCCTGTCGCCGTCCAAAACCGACTCCCGCTACTTCATTCAGGTGGACATCACGCCCGTCGAATCCGACAGCGGCACATTGTACAACTACACGCTGACGGCCTGCCGGTACGGTATCACGGACGAGCTTGAGACCATCGCGGTGATGACCGCGGCTTGCTACGTCCCGAAGGAGGTGCGCTCATGAACAGAGGCGCTTCCCGCGCCGGCTCCGGCGCAAGCTCGATCATGGTCATTATCGTGTGCGTGTGTCTTACCGTCTTCAGCGTTCTGGCGCTGGTCACCGTGCGCACCGAGGTCAAGCTGACGAGCAAGACGACCCAATCCGTGACGAACCGCTACGCGGCGGACGCCGAGGCCGAGAAGGTTCTCTCGGTCATCGACGGACTGATTGCGATGTCCTACAACCGCATCGATCTCGAGATCCGTATCCGGGAGATCGAGGGCATCACCTACAACGTGATCGAGAACGAGATCAGAATCAACATCAAAGTCGACGAGAACAATATTCTGGAAGTCATTTTAACAGATATCAATCCCGGCGCGGCCACGGATCGCTACAAGATCAACACGCACCGGCAAATCAACACCGCCCAGTGGAATCCGGATAATTTCCCGGTTCTGTGGCCGGGCAATTAGGAGGAACGCCAGATGGATGACAACCAGATGCTGCTGAAGATTCTTCGGGCAGCGTTGGAAAAGGGCGGCTCGGACATCTTCGTTGTGCCGGGCTCCCACATCGCGATCAAGCACAGCGGATCGGTCGTACC
>JAVBVJ010000120.1:0-6365 GCA_031554355.1 Oscillospiraceae bacterium | reverse complement strand
GCAGATCCTGCTGGAACGCGAGAAAGATTTCGTTCTGGCGGCCTCGGCGCTCGGCATCAAACAGAGCAAAATCATCACCCGGCACATCATGCCGAATATCTTTAACCTCGTCATCGTCAACATCACGCTGGGCTACGCGAGCTCGCTTCTTTCCGAGGCGAACCTGTCGTTCCTGGGGTTTGGTGTTGCGGAACCGACGCCTTCCTGGGGAAATATGTTAACCAGTGCGCAAGAGGTTCAGGTCATCGAAAACTACTGGTGGAGATGGATTATTCCGGCCCTGTTTGTCCTCTTCGCAGCACTGTCGGTGAACCTGATCGGAGACGCGCTGCGCGAAGCCATGGACCCCAAGGCCAACGAAAGATAGGGGGGGCGGAGAGATGGCAAATAAATTACTGGAAATCGACAATGTCCACAGCTATTTCGAGACCAAAAGAGGCCTGATCAAGGCCGTAAACGGCGTCTCGCTGACGATTGAGGAAGGCAAGACACTCGGCGTTGTCGGGGAATCCGGCAGCGGCAAGAGCCAGACCGCTTTCGCTATTCTGAAGCTGTTCGAAAAGAACCAGCACATCTACGAGGGCGAGATCCGCTTTGAAGGCAGGGTGATTTCGACGCTGGATCAGAAAGAGATGTACCATATCCGCGGCAACAGCATCTCGATGATCTTCCAGGAGCCGATGACCTCACTGAACCCGGTCTTTAAGATCAAGAAACAGATCGGCGAAGTCTTTATGCTGCATCAGGGCCTCTCGAAGGCGGAATCCTACAAAAAAGCGGTCGAGATGCTCGAGGCCGTCAAGATTCCCAACCCCGAGGAGATGGCCGACCAGTACCCGCACCAGTTGTCGGGCGGTATGCGTCAGCGCGTCATGATCGCGATGGCGCTGGCGTGCAGACCGAAGCTGCTGATCGCCGACGAGCCGACGACCGCGCTGGACGTGACGATTCAGGCCCAGATTCTGCGCCTGATGAACGACCTGAAGCGGGAGACGGACACCTCGATTATGTTCATCACCCACGATCTCGGCGTTATCAACCAGATGGCGGACGACGTCGCGGTCATGTACTGCGGACAGGTGGTCGAGACGGCGCCGGTCAACTACATCTTTAAGCCGGTCACCGATTATTCGCATCCCTACACCGAGGCGCTGCTCGAGTCGATTCCGCTGCTGAGCGGCAACAAGGAGACCCGGCTGGAAGCGATTCCCGGCGCTGTTCCGCACCCGCTGGATCTGCCGGTGGGCTGCAAGTTTTCGCCGCGCTGCCGCTACGCGACCGACAAGTGCCGCGAGCAGGAGCCCGATTTGGTCAAGATCACCGACGTGCAAAGCGTTCGTTGCTTCTACCCGAGAAAGGGGGTGCGCGCGAATGGCTGAGAATAAGAAAATTCTGATGAAGCTCGAAGACATCAAAATGTACTTCCCGCTCAAAAAGAAGACGCTGTTCCAGAAGGAACGTTACTTTGTCAAAGCCGTCGACGGCATCACCGTAGACATCTACGAGGGCGAGACGCTGGGTCTCGTCGGTGAGAGCGGATGCGGAAAATCCACTTTGGGGCGTGTCATTCTCCAACTCTACAACCAGACAGCAGGCTCGGTGCGCTACCTGACCGCGACGATGGACAGCTACGCGCCTGCCTACGCCCGCACGATTATCCGAAAGATCGGCGCGGTCGGCGCGATGAGCGCCCGGGAGCTGATCGACCACCATCTGGACTGCGTGCGGCTGGCCGGCGGCATGCTGGCGGACGGCGACAGAACCAAGGTCAGCGCGCTGCTGATGGAGAAGTACGAAGCCATCGCAAAGCAGGATAAGCTGGAGACCAAGGTTCGGGAGCTGGAGCTCAAAGTCAACGCCTACCAGGAGTCGAAGGAGCTGTCCGCCAAGGATCGGCGCGCGATGGAAAAAAGTATCGTGCAGCGGGACCGCTACCAGAAAGAGCTGGACGCCTGCAACAAGGTCGTCGACGAGAAATCGGGCAAGGTCGATGCGTTCCGGGATCAGTGCAGGGGTCTGCCGGATTTCGCCCTGTACGAGGCGGAATTTGACCACAGCATCGATCTCGCGCAGCTGAAAAAGGAAGAGATGCGCGTCATGCGCAAGCTGCTCCAGATGATTTTCCAGGACCCCTACTCCTCTCTGAACCCGCGCCTGACCGTCGGTCAGTTGATCGCGGAGGCGCTTGTCGCCCACAATATGTACCGGCGCGGCACCGACCAGATGGAGCAGTACACGCTCGACATCATGGACAAGTGCGGCCTGCAGCCCTACATGCTGCACCGCTATCCGCACCAGTTCTCGGGCGGTCAGCGTCAGCGCATCGGCATCGCGCGCTCGCTGGCGTTGAAACCGCAGTTCGTCGTCTGCGACGAGGCGGTCAGCGCGCTCGACGTGTCGATCCAGTCCCAGATCATCAACCTGTTGATGGATCTGAAGGAGCAGGCCAACCTGACTTATCTATTTATCTCCCACGACCTGTCGGCGGTCAAGTTCATCAGCGACCGCATCGGCGTGATGTATCTCGGCAATCTGGTGGAACTCGGCGACTCCGACATCATCTTCAAGGATCCGCTGCACCCCTACACCGAGGCGCTGCTCGACGCGATCCCGACCACCGAGGACGAGGCCAACAAGGAGCTGCAGATCATCGAGGGCGATATTCCGAGCCCGATCAATCCGCCGCCCGGCTGCAAATTCCATACGCGCTGCAAGTACGCGACGGAAAAATGCATGCAGGACGTGCCGGAATGGCGCGAGCTGAAACCCGGTCACTTTGTGGCGTGCCACTATCCGCTGCAGCACAGCGGGCAGTAACGCAGGAGGCCTGTTTTGAAGTTTTTCGAAAACCGCAAGAACCGTCTTCCGCGGGAAAAAACACCGGAGGAGCTGGACGCGCACTTCAAGAATCTGGAGCTGGAAAAGGGCGATATCCCCGCGATGATGATCGCGGCGTTCCTGAACCTGATTCTGCCGCTGCTGCTGATTGTCGGCGCGATCTTCGGCGTGATGTATCTGTTTGCGCGGTAACACAACAAAGAAAGCCGCTCAACGCAAGTTGAGCGGCTTTTTGCTGTCTATGGGGGTTTTAGACCGTGATCAGCTCGTACTGCCGGGAGCCGACGCCGAGTTTTTCGCAGTGGGCGAGGCATTTCTCCCACTCGACGCTCGGGAACATCGCGTGGAAATGATCCTCGCTGCGGTCCTTGTAGCGGTCGAGGCGGCTGCCCGCAACCGCGGATTGCCGGTTGACCGCGTCGGCGCAGGCTTTGTCGAGCGCGATGGGGTCGAAGGAGGCGAACATGCCGATGTCCGGGACGAAGCCGATGTCGTTGCAGCCGTAGCAGTCGCAGAACGGCGAGATATCGAGCGCGAGATTGATGTGGAAGCTTGGGCGTCCGTGTACGACGGCCCAGGTGTACTCCGCCATGCGGTAAGCCAGCAGCTCGTTGGAGGCGTCCTCGTTCGGCGAGATGGCGTTGATCGCGCACTGGCCGATACAGCGGCCGCAGCCGACGCAGACATCCTGCAGGATGTTCGCCTTGTTGCCGCTGTCGGTCACGATGGCGCTTTGGCCGCAGGCGCTGATACAGCGGCCGCAGGCGACGCAGATGTTCGGGTCGACGGACGGCTTACCGGAGTAGTGCATCTCCATCTTGCCGGCGCGGGAGCCGCATCCCATGCCCAGATTTTTTACGGCGCCGCCGAACCCCGCGGCCTCGTGACCCTTAAAGTGGTTCAGCGAAATCACGATGTCGGCGTCCATAACCGCGGAACCGATCTTGGCTTCTTTTACGTATTCGCCGTCCGGAACCGGAACGAGCGTCTCGTCGAGCCCGCGCAGACCGTCGGCGCTGTGGACGTGGCAGGCGTCCTGAAGCGGGGAGTGGCCCTTCATGTCGGCGCACTCGAGGTGATCCAGCGCATTGGAGCGCATGCCGGGATACAGCGTGTTGCTGTCGGTCAGGAAGGGGCGGCCGCCGCGCGCCTGGATCATCTGAACAAGCTGGCGCGCGTACTGGTGGCGCAGAAAAGTCATGTTGCCGTACTCCCCGAAATGGATCTTGATGGCGACATATTTGTTGTTGAAATCGATCCCGTCGAGGCCCGCCTTCAGAACCAGATTCTCAAATTTTTTGAGCCAGCTGGTCTTGTTTCGGGTGATCAGATCGGTGAAATACACATTTGACGCTGCCATAAGTCTCTCCTACAACTCGATGCCGAGTTTTTTGTCGGTCTTGCGGTACTGCCGGATCTTGACGCCCGCCATCATAAACATGGATTTCGCGCCGACCGTCGAGTCGGTCTCGGCGTACTTGTCGCTGTAGTAGACGACCTCGCGGATCCCGCTCTGGATGATGGCTTTCGCGCACTCGTTGCAGGGAAACAGCGTGGTGTAGATCTTGGCGCCTTTCAGCGTGCCGCCGTTGTTGTTCAGGATGGCGTTCAGTTCTGCGTGGCAGACGTACATATACTTGGTCTCGAGCGGTGCGCCGTCGCGCGCCCACGGCATGGCATTGTCGTCGCAGCCCGTCGGCATTCCGTTGTAGCCGACCGAGAGAATGCGGTTTTCCTGATTGACGATGCAGGCGCCGACCTGCGTGTTATTGTCTTTGCTGCGCTGGGCGGACAGGAATGCAATCCCCATAAAATACTCGTCCCAGCTCAAGTAGTCCTCTCTTTTCATGGCAACCTCACTCATCGAATAACTCCGAGACGCTCTTGAGCGCCGAGATAATATCTATTTTCTGCGGGCAGCTCTCCATACAGGCGCCGCATTGCAGGCAGCTCTTCGCCGGTGCGCTTTTCAGCCCGTTCAGCACGAAGCTGTAGTTGCGGGCGATGATCTCTTTTTGGCCGTAGATCGTGTAGTTGTTCAGAATCCGCATCATCGACGGCGTCTGGATGCCGACCGGACAGGATTCGGTGCAGTAACCGCAGGCGGTGCACGGGACGGCGTTCAGCTGTTTCGTCATCTCGACGACCTGTTGCAGCGCCGCCTTTTCGGCCTCGGTCAATGGCTGCATCTGCTCCATCATCACGAGATTCTGGCGCATCTGCGCGAGCGTGCTCATGCCGCTTAAGACCGTGATGATGCCGTCGAGCCCGAAGACGTAGCGGAAGGCCAGCTCCACGGGGGAGGAGCGGGGCGCGGCGCTGTCGAGCACGTTGCGGATGTCGGTTTTGAAGTCCGCGAGCATACCGCCGCGCAGCGGTTCCATGACTATGATCTCCTTGCCGTATTTCAGCGCGACCTCCGAGCATTTCCGCGCTTGAATCGTCTCGGAATCCCAGTCGACGTAGTTGATCTGCAGCTGGACGAACTCGATTTCGGGGTGCGCGATCAGAATGCGTTCCAGCACGTCGGCGGTGTCGTGGAACGAGATGCCGAAATGTCTGATGCTGCCGTCCGCGACCTTCGCTTTCGCGAAATCCCAGACGCCGAACGTGTCGCTTTTCTCGAGGAGATCTTCGGCCAGCGCGTGCAGCAGATAGAAGTCGAAGTAGGCAAGACCCGTCCGCTCGAGCTGTTCGCTGAAGATGCGGGCGGCGTCCTCCGCTTTTTGGAGCATCCGGACCGGCATCTTCGTCGCGACGGTAAAACGGTCGCGGTCGTAGCGCGGGGTGATAAGTTTGCCGACCACCCGCTCGGACTGCCCGCCGTGATACGGATAGGCGGTATCGAAATAGGTGAAGCCGCGCGACAGGAACAGATCGATCATCTCCTGCGTCTCCGCGAGATCGACGATGCCCTCCTTCTCGGGAAGACGCATCAGTCCGAACCCGAATTTTTTGGGATTGAGTTTAGCAAGCTCCGGCATAATAGGATACCTCCTGAAAGATCTATGGTTATTTTCGCTCATTTTTTCGGGATAGTCAAGACAAAAGAAAAGCCGCCTCTCGGCGGGTTGCATAAAGCGCAATTATTTCGAAAGACCGATCAGTTTTTTAAATACAAATTCGCGCACCTGACTTTCCTGCGAGGGGTGCAGGTTGACGAAGCGGCAGCCGCACTCGAACTTGCCCTCGGCGCCGATGGTTTTGCGAACCAGCGAGATGGTCAGCACATCGTTGTCGCGGCCGAGCCCGAACACGATCTCGTACTCCTTCTCGAACTTCAGGTCCTGGTCGGTGATGATACAGACGCCGCCGGCGCTGATGTCGCGCAGGATGACCGAATGTTTCTGTAGTTTTCCGGTCTGGTCGTTTTTAACGATCATGAAGGTCGGCTTGTTGACGATCACCTTGACGTCGTCGCGCCGCTCTACAAAGGATTCGACGCGGTATTTCGATACATAAAGCGTGTTGTCCTCGATATGGTCGACGACACCTTTGTATGTTTCAAGGCCGTTTACCGTGTCAAA
>JAVBVJ010000052.1:0-5493 GCA_031554355.1 Oscillospiraceae bacterium | reverse complement strand
CGACCCCACCGCCCAGCACACCGCCGATTTCCTGAACGACGACATCGTGCGCAAGGGCTTCCTGACGACGGGGTTTTTGTCCACCGAAAAGATTCTCGGCGTGCTGTGCGACTACAACCACAGCGAGACCGCGTTCGACCTGCTGATGAACAACAAGTACCCGTCGTGGAACTACCAGATCGACCGCGGCGCCACCACGATCTGGGAGCGGTGGGACGCGATACGACCCGACGGCACCGTTAACGAGGATCTGCAGGGCGACGACAACATGGTGTCGTTCAACCACTACGCGTTCGGCAGCGTCGGCGCTTTTTTCTACCGCTACATTCTCGGGCTGCGGCCCGTCGCGCCGGGGTACAAGGAGTTCTCGATCGCCCCGGTCATCGACCGCCGCATCCAGTGGGCGAAGGGCAGCCTGCGGACGCTGTACGGCAATATCGAGATCTCGTGGCGGCAGCAGGGGATGCGCACCCAGTTCGAGCTGCGCGTGCCGTTCAACACCCGCTGCACGTTCCGGTTCAAGGACGTCGAACAGACCATCACCGCGGGGGAGTACAGTTTCTCACTCTAAGAACTACAGGAGGATTCTATGACGGATAAACAAAAGACCTATGTGACGGCGACGTTTAAAGAGCGGATGCTGTTCGGGTTCGAAGGGTTCACGGCGGTGCTGATGGTCGGCACCATGATGCTGTTCTTCCAGCCCTTCTGCACCGGATACCTCGGCCTGCCCGCCGCGACGCCCGGCGCCATCTACCTCGTCATCATGATCATCGACGCCATCACCGACCCCATCTTCGGCATCCTCGTCGACCGCTACAGCATTCTGAAATCCCGGAAGTACTCGCCGTGGTACTACGCGGGCGTCGTGCTGCTCTGCGTCGGGGGACTCGGCGTCTTCTGGTTCCCGAACATCGATTCGGCGATCGGCATGACGTTCTTTGTGTTCGCGATGTACGCGGTCCAGACGTTCGGCAACACGTTTATCACGGTTTCGATCGGGCCGCTGCGCAACCTCATCACCACCGACCCCGCCCAGCGCTCGACGCTGCCGGTGTTCTCCAGCATTCCGGCGCTGGCCGCAAGCGTGCTGGTTGTGCTGATTCCGGTATTGGTCAAGGTGCTCGGCACCGAGCGGACCGGGTACCGCCACCTGCTCATGATCTTCTCGATTCTGGGCATCATCGCCGGGCTGTTCGTCGTCCGCGCGGTGCGGGAGAAGGATTCCGCCGCCGCAGCCAACACCGCTGCGTCGTCCACGGCGTCGCTGCGCGTCATGTGGGAGGAACTGCGCTCCAATAAACCACTGCAGATGCTGCTGGTCGCCGATACGACGAACTCCTTCGCGGGCAGCATGGTCGCCTCGTCCGGCATCTACTTCTACAAATATGTGCTGGGCGACATCAACCTCGAGATCCAGCCCATCGTCTCGGCCATCGGCATTGTCACGGGTCTTGCGGGCGCGTTCGTCGCCGCCGCCATCGCCAAAAAGCGCGGCCGCAAAAACGCCTATGTGCTGGGCACCATCATCGGCATCTGCATCCCGTCCATCATGCTGATTGTGCGCCCGTTCAAGATCCTCGCGCTGTTCATCGCCATCATGTCGCTGGGCTCCGTCTTCGGCGGGCTGACCGGCAACACAAAATGGGTCATGATCGCGGACTGCGTCGACTACGGTTTCTGGAAGACGGGGCGCTTCGTGCCCGCCGTCTACAACTCGATCTTCTCGTTTATCACCAAGCTGTCGCTCGGTCTCGCGGGCGGCGCGATCTCGCTGGTACTCGGCGCGGTTCATTTCGTCGACAACAATCTGGCGCAGCCGCAGAACATCGTCATCACGATCATGCTGCTGCAGTTCCTGCTGCCGATCCTCGGGCATGTGTGCTCGCTGTTCGCGATGAAACACTACGAGATCGACATGAACCTGTACCAGACCATGATGTCGGACATCGCCGAAAAGAAGGCGGCGCTCGAGGAGCAGTAAAATCAGCGAACAAAAAAAAGCCGCAGGGAGGATTCCTCCCTGCGGCTTTTTTCGGGCTGCCTTCGTTTAGATCGAGTATAAATCGATCAGCTCGATAAAATTCTGATAGATGTTGTTGAAGCGGTCGTTCTCCTCCTGCGGCATGTACCCGCCGACGACATGGGTCTCGCCGTCTTCGACGACCGCCATGTACAGCATGAATCCGTCCAGAATATCGCGGTTGTGGATCTCGGCCGGCAGACTGCTGAACCGGTTGTCGCGGATCGCCTGCACCAAACGGTCGTACTGCTGCGCCGTCAGCACCGTCTCGGACGACGAGACCGGCGTCTGCGGGGGATCCTTAAAGTACTCGTACTCCCAGTCGTACAGCTCGCGCACCAATGTGCGGTCGGGCGTGAGGTGGAACACAAAGCAGTTCGGGTACAGCGAGGGCTGCACATAGATCGTAATTTTCTCGATCTCTGCGGCCGTCTTCGGGCGGCCCGCGATTTTCGGCAACAGGATGCCGAGCGCCACAGCGGCGACGACGACGAGCGCGCCGGCCGCGATCAGAACTTTTTTTGTCTTCATAAAATCTCCCCTCATAAAATCGGCTCTCGCCCTAGTAGTATCCGCCGCGGTGGATTTTGTTGCGAAAAACCGTTGTTTTCCGGATACCGCACCTCTATTTTACCGCGCGGCGCAGCGTTCCCGCAAGTTTTGGCGCGGGGCGGGCCGACGAAACGGGTGCGGGGAGAGAACCGGCGGACATCGCTGCTTTTTTCGCGGGTTTTGCCGGGTTTTTCGGTCAGCTTGAACGAAATGGCAGATGATTTGTCTTTTTTTTAATGTAATTATTGTAAAAAGAGGCATAATATTATAGAATCTTTATCAAACATCCTGTTTCGGTGATTGACTTGTGATTTCAAACACTATTATGGTGATAGTTAAAGTAGGAAATTAGGGGCTCAGAGGAGTAAACATTACAATGAAGAATAAGCTAACCACAAAAATCCTCAGCATACTGCTGGCGCTGTGTATTATCGGTGCTGCGATTCCGGGAATCATCTTCGCCGATCCCGTGTTTGACGCGCCGACGTTTGTGTTCCGCATCGGCAATGTGCCGATCGCCGATTATATTACGGCCACCGACGGCCTGACGCCGGCCTATCCGGAAGGCGCGCCGCTCGAGGCCACCTGGCAGGCCTCCGGGATCGCCTACGAACCCGGTGTCGACGTCGCCCCGTATCTGAATGAGAGCAATCTCATCTACGTCGACGCGGTGGAGCCGCCGGCCCCAACGGCCGAGGATCCGAGCATCGAAGGGGAATCCACCGTCACCCATACCATCACCTACTGGTTCACGCAGGGCGAGAACGCCTACACCGAGACCAAGCAGGTTGTTTCGGGCAGCAGCGCCGCCTACCCCGACGCCGATCCCAACGCAACGATTCCGGGCGGTATGGTCAAATTCACCGGTTGGTACGCCGATCCCGAAGGCACCGCCGCGTTTGATTTCACCCAGCCCGTCACCGCCGACATCCATGTCTACGCGCAGTACCGCGACAAGTATCTGGTCAGCTACAAGAACCAGTACGGCGTTGTCGTCGGCACCACGATGGTCGCCCCGGGTCAGCCCGCCGGCGAGATCCCCGAATCCGTTAAAATTGTCGCCGACGAGGGCTCCGTCTTCCAGAATGTCTGGCTGAACGAGGCCGGCATGGGCGTCTTTAGTTTCGCGACCCCCGTCACCGACGACCTCTATCTGCTTCCCCAGATCGTCAACGGCTGCTATGTGACATTCGTCACCCAGGGCGAGGCCGTCTCCCCGCAGGCGATTGCGGCCGGTCAAAAAGCGGTGAAACCCGCCGACCCCATCCGCCTCGGCTACCAGCTGAAATACTGGTCGACCAGCGAGAACGGCGACGCCTACGACTTCGACGCGGTCGTCACCCAGAGCATGACGCTGTACGCCGTCTGGGAGACCATGAAGGTGCCGTATAAAATCGTCATCTGGCGCGAGAACGTCGGCATCCCCGTCGAGAACACCGCCGCGCTGAACAACAACCACAACTACAGCTACTACTACACCGTCGCCGCGGATCTGATGGCGCCCGCCGGCACCGAGTACACGTTCTCCAGCCTCGACAATATGGCTGCCGCCATTGAGGCCAACACCGCCACCGCCGCGTGGAACACCGTCGCCAAGGTCAAAACCGAGCTTGCATCGGCTGTGCCCTACGCCCAGTTCCACCATGCGACCACCACCACCGTGCAGGGGGACGGCCTGACCGTCATCAACGTGTACTTCGCCCGCACGGTCTATACCGTCGAGTTCTCCGTGGGCAGCGGCGCAACGCTGAAAGTCGGCGACGCCTCCTACACCGACGCCAAACGCTACTCCTTCCTCGCCAAGTACGAGCAGGACATCACCGGCCTGTGGCCGCTGAACAACGAGAACAACGTGACCATCGACCGCTCCGGCTACTACTTCAAGGGCTGGACGATCCCCAACTCGGCAAGTACGCAGGTCTCCCGCGTCTTTACGCTGACCACCGCTATTCTTCCCACTTCCGGCACCAGGAGCGTCTGCTCCGCGGTGTGGGTCAAAAGCCAGTACACCTTGTCGCTCAACTATATGATGGAGACCATCAACGGCAACGAGCCCGGTGCGGTTCTCTACAACAACAGGTACTATATCAACGATCCCGTTCTGACGCAGACCGTTGCCAACGACGCCCTCACCAACTACAACCTGAAAGTCATCAACGGGTTTGTCGGCGTGACCTCGACGGCGCTGAAACTGAAGAACGGCGCCTACGTCACCAACGCGTCCCCGGTGGACGCCAAACAGTATCTGTTCTACAACCGCAACACCTACACCGTGACGTTTGATACGAACGGCGGCGTCAAGGGCAGCGGCAACGATTACACCGGAAACCAGAAATACGGCTCCGTCATCAACGCGCCGGCCAACGAACCCACCCGCACAGGCTACGCGTTCACGGGCTGGTACTACGACGCCAACTGCACCCAGAAGGTCGCGGCGTTCAACAAGAGCCTGACGGTTCCGACCAGCGACATCAAACTGTTCGCGGGCTGGATGCCGACCGCCGTGTCCGCCTACTTCTACTACGCGAACAACAGCCTCTATGAGCTCTACCAGCGCACCGGCGCGGCCGTCGGCGGCACCTTCCCGAAACCGGCCGACCTCGAGCCCGGTGATGCCGTCGAAGGACGCGGCATCTTCAAAGGCTGGTACTGGTACGAGCCGACCACCAACGTCTATCAGCCCTTCTCGTTCTCGATGGGCGCGAGCAAAGACGTCAAGGTCTACGGCGAGTGGATCACCACCTCGTTCGGCATCACCTACGACCTGCAGGGCGGCAGCGCCACCCGCAACAACGTCCCGGCCGACGTCGCGGACACCAACACCTACGACCTCAACACCAAAGCGCTCGTGCTGGGCGAGGACTTCTACATCACCCCGCCGGCCGGTGCGCAGACCACGGTATTCGCGGGCTGGACGC
>JAVBVJ010000074.1:0-2592 GCA_031554355.1 Oscillospiraceae bacterium | reverse complement strand
GCGTCCGTCAACGCCGCGGTGTTCGAGCTGCGGTTCGGTACGCCGGTCGCCACCACCAGCCGCATCGACCGCGTCATCTTCCGGTTCCTGCGGTGGTTTGTGCGCGTCCTGCCCGTCCGCATTCCGGCGCTCGAAAAGTTCGCGCACAGCACCATAGAACAGGAGGCGGAGGAGGATGAGGCCTATGATTCTTGAACTGACGCCCGAGCGGCTGCCCGACATCCCGCCAAGCGAGCCGTTTCCCGTCATCGGGCGGCTGATTCCGGCGCTGAACGACGGCGTCTGGAGCGCGCGCGAGCAGCTGTTCGATACGCCGACCACAAAGACCTTCCCGCCCGAGGACCGCGACCTGACGAGGTTCATCGGCAGCGAAGACCGCAAGCTGTTCCTGTACTACGACGGCGACGTCTGCGCCGGGCTGATCCGTGTCCGCGCCGGCTGGAACCGCTACGCTTTCATCGAGGATCTCGCCGTGCGCGCCGCTTATCGCGGGCGCGGGGTCGGCACAGCATTGTTGCGTCACGCGGAGCAGTGGGCCACCTCGCGCGCCTTGCCCGGCATGACGCTCGAAGCGCAGGACGTCAATCTGATCGCCTGCCGCTTCTACCTAAAGAACGGATACGCCATCGGCGGCGTCGACACCCGCCTCTACGCCCATTTCGACACGCGCGACGAGACCGCGATCTTCTTCTACAAAAGCTTGACTGAATAATCGCGCATCAAAAAAGCGGCTGACTATCAGCCGCTTTTTCTATAGGAACTGCGCGAAATCCGCGATGTTGTCAAGGCCCGGTTTGCGCTCCCCGCGCTCCATCTCGTGGACGAGTCTGGTGATCGTCGCGTTGACCGGCGTCGCGATGCCGTACCGCGCGCCCCACTCCGCGACCAGCCCGTTGAGACAGTCAATCTCGGTTCTGCGGCCGCGCGCGAGGTCCTGCAGCAGCCCCGCCAGAATCGAGCGGTGCTTGTTGATCGTCGCCGGAATGAGCGCGAACGAGAGCATCCGCTTGATGGGGTTGTTGTAGTCGAACAATTTCGCGATGTCGTGCCCCTGCACCGGTTCGATCCGGATGTCGGCGGCCTTGGCGATGTCGATGGCCTCCTTGATGACGCGTTGGGCGACGCGGCGCGTCTTCCTGTTGTCCGCGATCTCCCCGAACGTGACGCCGAACACCGTCGAGGTGCCGCTGAACGCCGCGTTGATGAGCAGCTTCGACCAGCGCGCGCCGATAAAGTTCTCGTCGACGGTGACGGTGCAGGCCTTGCCCAGCACCTCGCGGACGGCCGCCAGTTTTTGCGGATTCAGCGCGCCGACCATGCCGAGCGACATCATCATGGCCTCGGGCGTCGAAGTCATGCGCACCTGTCCCGGGCCCAGCAGCGTCGCGCCCCAGGTGACGATGCAGCCCATCACGCGGTCGGCGCCCGCCATCTCGGACAGCGACGGCTCCGGCAATCCGTTCTGCACGGTACACAGAACGCCGTCGGGCGCAAGATGCGGCAGCAGCGTCGGCACGTCGGTTTGGTTGTTCAGCTGGCGCGTCATGAGCATGATCAGGTCGTAGACGCCGGTCATCGCGTCGTCGGTATAGGCCGTGACGGGCAGCGTCTCGTCGACCGTTCCCGAGATGACCACCCCGTGTTTCCGCAGCGCTTTGATGTGTTCGGCGTTGTGGTTGAACAGGTCGACGGGTTGCCCCGCCTTTTCCAAATACGCGCCCAAAATCGTACCGAGCGCACCGGCGCCGTAAATCGCAACTCTCATCATTCCGCCCCCAACAATGCTGTTGCCATTATAGCGGGCGCGCCGCTTTCTTTCAAGCGTTCAATCCATTCCGCGCGCGGTGCCTCAAATCAACAGCTTTGAAAATGCGATCGGCATTTTCAGCGTGCGGCGCAGACCGCGCAGCTGCGAACGCGGCCTCTGTTTGATGGCATTCGTCGATGCGTGCCGGGCATATCGGCGCACGAGCTCTCCGCGAACCGCTTGGCATTTTTCGGAATCGGCGATATAATAGAGCCATCCTATATAAGACGAGGTGTCCCATGGAATTCAGTACCGGCATTCCGGATTTTACGATTCGCGCCGCCATGCCCGACGACTGCGGCACCATCTTTGACCTCATCCTGGGTCTCGCGGCGTACGAGAAGATGACCGATCAGGTCACCGCGACGCCCGACATCTTGCGCGCGTCCATCTTCGAGCGCGGCGAGGCCGAGGTATTGATTGCGGAATTTATGAGCGTTCCCGTCGGCTTCGCGGTCTTTTTCACGAACTTTTCCACCTTTGTCGGCGAGGCGTGCATGAACCTCGAGGATCTGTTTGTGCTGGAGCAATACCGCGGCAAGGGGTTCGGCAAAGCGCTGTTCCGCGCGCTGGCGCAGATCTCGGTCGCGCGGCAGTACAAGCGCTTCGACTGGGTCTGCCTCGACTGGAACCAGCCCTCGATTGACTTCTACCTCAGCCTCGGCGCCGTCCCGCTCGACGACTGGACGACCTACCGCCTGTCCGCCGACCAAATCCGCGCGCTGGCGGAATCGTAACAGTTGTCAGAATTCAGTTCCAGACCCGGTTATCGCTCCGCGAAAGCG
>JAVBVJ010000059.1:0-14611 GCA_031554355.1 Oscillospiraceae bacterium | reverse complement strand
AACTTTACTTCAAAAGGAGTATAAAAGTTTCCTCGCACGCTGTGATACCTCCTCGCTTCCGCAAAAGGTCACGCTCGGCGTCCCTGCTCGGTTGTAAGCGCCCTCGCGACGGTTCGCTGTCGCTACCAACCTTTCGCGGTTGTCGCTCCGCGAAAGCTGGTAAAGGTCAAGAACTTAACTCATCCAGTTCGCCGCCGTCTCTTCCTTAAGCGGGTTTGGGGGGCGCAGCCCCCATTTAAAATCGGGCGGGTGGGCGGGCGGGCAAGTAAAGCGGCGAACGGCTGGCAGTGAGTAGGCTTTAGCGCCCGGTATCCAGTTCTCGCGAAGCGAAACGAATCACCAATCACTAAAAACCAATCACTGTTTACCAATTATTGACAGCGTGTTCGGCGAAGCCGGTGATGTCCTTGACCTCGAGCTTGGTGCCGTCGTCGAGCACGACGGTTCCGGTAAAGGTGCCGAACATCTGGTGGCAATGGTTGTCGACCCAGAGCAGCTTGATCTCGGTGTAGCGGTCGTAGGCCGGCGTCAGCACAAGGTCGAGGCGGCCCGCGCGGTCGCACAGCCGCCACGGATCATTGTAGTTCGCGCCGAGTGTGATGTCGATCGGGCCGATCTTGTGCAGCGCGTCGCCGTAAAAGACGATATTCTCGGAGGCGTTGGTCGTGTTGCCGAACCCGCGCCCGAGATTGAACCCGAACAAGGTGCCGCCGAGCCGCCCGGTCGCGTTCGACCAGTACCACTCATTGTGAAACGGCCAGACGCCGCGCCCCCAGTCAAGCAGCCCCCACGCGTTGTCGCCGGAAAACGCAAACTCGCGGCCGCTGCAGCGGGCGTACCCGCTGGCCTGCATGCAGTTGATCTTGTGGTTGTAGTAGAAGTGGGTCGGCGACTCGTCGAACGGCACGTTGATGACGAGCGCGTGGTCGTTGAGGCGGGTCATGGCGACGTCGGCCTCGAACGCGCTGTTGCGGCAGACGATGCGCCGGGTCCTGCCCGCCGTCTCGATTCGCAGGTAGAGATCTTTTTTGTCGAAGAGCAGCACGCTGTCGGTGTCGGCGGATTCGGGCAGCTTCAGACTGCCGAACGGCAGCGCGAGAATGACATCTTTCGTGTAGATTTTTTCGCCGGTCGCGATGTCGAACAGCGTCACGCCGACCTGCCCCGCGTAACTCGCGTGCCCGTAGGTGAACTGCAGAACGATGCGGTCGGTGTTGACCTGATACCAGTCCCACTCCTTGATGCGGTAAAACGGCGCTTTAATGGCTTTTCGGTCGTATTTCAGGATCCCGTGGGATGCCCAGCCGGGGTTGGGGTATCCTTTTTCGTTCAGAACGGAATCGGCGCTCTCGAAGCGTTTTTCTGCCATGACGGTCATCCTCCCTGTCGCAGTGTCGCGTGTTTTCGTGGTTGTTTTTAGACAAATTGTCCGGATCTCTGTTCTTCTTTTATGATAAAACAACCCCGGTCAAAATGCAAACAATCGGTAACACAGAGGATTTGTTTTTTATGTAAAATTATAGTATAATACTGGACAGAACACTGTTAGACGAAACAACGGAGTATCACGGATTAGATGAAAAAACTGGGCAGGGTATTGTCGAAAGAATTCGGAACCAAGGTAACCGCATCGGAAGAGCGTGGTTGCCTTGTTTTGCGCGGCGAGCTGGAGCGCTGGGACGACGTTGTCCGCGCGGGCCAACTGGCGGTCGACAGAAAAAAATACCTCGGCGTCGTCAACGAGATCGTGTGTACCGGCGACGCGGCGCCGCCGACCCGTCTGCCCGAACTGCGCGACAAAGCGCTGGAGGGCGCTGCGCCCGATGTGCTGGTGGTTGGCGCGGGGATCGTCGGCTGTACCATCGCGCGCGAACTGACGAAATACGCGCTCTCGGTGGTGCTCGTCGACAAGGAGCACGATGTGGCGATGCACGCGTCGAGCCGCAACGACGGCATGGTGCATCCCGGCGTCGATCTGCACAAGGGGACGCTGAAATACGAATATAACATGCGCGGAAACCGCCTGTACGACGAGTTGTGCCGGGATCTCGACGTCCCGTTCAAGCGCGTCGGGCAGTATCTGTGCTTCACGAACCCGCTGCTGCGCCCCATTGCGCACGGCGCGGTGCCGGTGTTCACCGCCAAGGGCATTCCGGGCGTGCACGTCGCGAACCGGGCGGAACTGCGCGCCGTCGAGCCGAATCTCGACCCCGCGATCCGCTATGCGATTGCGTTCCCGAACAGCGGTATCGTCAGCCCCTACAACCTCACGATCGCCTGCGCCGAGAGCGCGATTGTCAACGGCGCGACCGTGTCGCTCGACACGGCGGTGCTGGGCATGACGGTCGAGGACGGCCGCATCACGGCGGTCGAGACCAACCGCGGTGCTCTGCATCCGCGGGTTGTCGTCAACGCGGCGGGCGTCTTCTCGGAGGATGTCGCGGCGATGGCGCACGACCGCTTTTTCTCGATTCATCCCCGCCGGGGCACAAACTCGATTCTGGACAGCAAGTATCACGACCGGTTGGTGCACACGATCGCCGCCAATCTCGGCGCCTCGGACACGCGCCACAGCCACACGAAGGGCGGTGGCATCGTCTCGACCGTCGACGGCAACACGCTGATCGGGCCGACGGCGCACGAGACCCGGAGCAAAGAGGATTTCTCTACCGACCGCGCCGACATTCAGGCGACGTTCCAAAAACACAAAGTCACCGCGCCGATCAGCGAGAGTCAGATCATCACCTACTTCACCGGGGTGCGCGCGGCGACCTACGAGGAGGATTTCGTCGTCCGTAAGGGCGTTTTTACCGAAAACATCGTGCACGCCGCGGGGATCCAGTCGCCGGGTCTGACGGCGGCGCCCGCCATCGCGGAGGACGTCGCGCGGCTCGCGGCGGAACTCGCCGGCAAGACCGAACAAAACCCGGATTTTATTCCGCAACTTGAGGCGGTGGCCCGGGTTAAAGAGCTGTCGCCCGAAGCGCGCAACGCATGGATTGTGCAGAACCCCGATTACGGCGAGATTCTGTGCCGCTGCGAGGAGGTTTCCCGCGGCGAGATTCTGGCGGCGATGCGGCGTCCGCTGCCCTGCGACACCGTCGACGGCATCAAGCGGCGGGTGCGGCCCGGGATGGGGCGCTGTCAGGGCGGATTCTGCGGCCCATTGGTCGCGCAGGTCATCGCGCAGGAGAAGGGCATTCCGCTGAGCGCGGTCCAAAAGAGCGGCGCGGGCAGCAATCAGCTGCTCGGCGAGACGAAGGGGGTGCAGTCGAAATGACATCCCGACACTACGAGGTCGCGGTCATCGGCGCGGGGCCCGCAGGTCTTGCGGCGGCGCTTGCGGCCGAGCGCGCAGGCGCATCGGTGCTGCTCATCGAGCGCGAGGCGCGGGCGGGCGGCATCCTGAAACAATGTATCCACGACGGGTTCGGCGTCATCCGCTTCGGCGAGAAGCTGAGCGGTTCGGAGTACGCCGCGCGCGAGATTCGCACGTTGCAGCGCTCGAACGTCACATTGTCGCTGCTGACCTTCGCAACGTCGATTGAAAAGACGGCGGGCGGCTTCGCGTTGACTTTGGTGGGCCGCAAGGGCGTGACCGCGGTCACCGCGAACGCGCTGATCTTGGCAACGGGTTGCCGCGAGCGCACGGCGCGGCAGGTCGCGATTCACGGCACGCGGCCCGCGGGGCTGCTGACGGCCGGAACCGCGCAGTACTACACGAATATCCTGGGGCAGATGCCGACCAAGCGCTGCGTGATTCTGGGGTCGGGCGACATCGGGCTGATCATGGCGCGGCGTCTGACGCTGGAGGGCGCGGAGGTCGTCGGCGTCTACGAGGCGAAACCGACACCGAGCGGACTTAGCCGCAACATCGCCCAGTGTCTGCAGGATTTTGACATTCCGCTTTACACCGGCAAGACCGTCACGCGCGTCTTCGGCGACCGGCGTCTGACCGCCGTCGAGATCTGCGACGTTGACGCGCATATGAACCCCGTCGCGGGGACCGAGACCGTCGTCGAATGCGACGGGCTGATTCTGTCGGTCGGGCTGATTCCCGAAAACGAGCTGGCCGAGCGCCTCGGCGTTCCGCTGAGCAACGAGACGAAGGGGCCGGTCTGCGACCAGAACTATATGACGGCGGTGGAGGGGGTGTTCAGCTGCGGCAACGCGCTGCACGTCAACGACCTCGCCGACTATGTGTCCGAGAGCGGTGAGGCTGCCGGAAAACAGGCCGCGCAGTACGCCGCCGCGCCGCGCAGCTATGTGCCGGTGGAACACGACCCCAACTTCCTGTACGTCACGCCGCAGCGCGTCGAGCGCTCGCACAATGCGGATGCGGTCGTCTGCTTTTTCCGCGCGATGGCCGAGCGCGGGGCGACGACGCTGCGGGTCAAGGTCGACGGCGGCGAGGTGCTAAGCAAGCGTTACCGCGCGCTGCGCCCGCCCGAGATGGAGCGCGTCGTACTGGATCTCTCCAAGGTGGATTGGAAGCCCGACAGCGCGGTCATCTTCGAGATGGAGGAGACGGTATGACAAAGGAACTGCTGTGCATCGTCTGTCCCAACGGCTGTCACCTGACCGTCGAGCAGGACGGATTGGGCTACAAGGTCACCGGCAATCTCTGCGCCCGCGGCGTCGATTTCGCGGTCACCGAGATGACTCACCCCACGCGCTCGCTGACGACAACGGTGCGGACGGTCTTCGCCGACGTGCCGGTGCTGCCGGTGCGCACATTGGGCGATATCCCGAAAGAACTGATTCCGGCGGCGATGGCGTTGCTCAACAATACCGTGGTCAAACAGCCGGTCGCCTGCGGCGACACGGTTGTAAAAGACCTGCTTTCAACCGGGGTCGCGGTCATCGCCACCAGCGACCTGTTGGCAGACAAGTAACAACTAGGGAGGCAGAAATGGCACATCCGTACAAAGATTTTGAGCCCAAATGGTTCCACGGGGAGATCCCGAAGAACTCCTACCGCTCCATCTTCAAGTGGGGGGATCCCGCCGAGATCAAGCCACCGCGTGAGACGCTGTACAAGCTCATGAAGGAGCGCTTCGGCGTCGAGGACGCGGAGTTCGAGCAGTATACCGAGAATCTGGGGCTCGACCCGGTGCAGTTCGACATTCCCATCAAGCTCAGCGAGGCCGATCTCGCCGCATTCCGCGGCATTGTCGGCGACGAATTTGTGCGCACCGACGACTACGCCCGCCTGAGCGTCGCCTACGGCAAGACGATGTATGACATTCTGCGGTTGCGCCGGAAAATCGCCGAGAACGTCCCCGACGCGGTGCTGTACCCCGACACGAAGGAACAGATTGAGGCGATCGTCGCCTACTGCGCCGACAAGAAGATCCCGCTGTATGTCTACGGCGGCGGCTCCTCGGTGACGCGCGGTGTCGAGTGCATGAAGGGCGGCATCTCGCTCGACCTGCGGCTGCGCTTCAACAAGGCGGTAAGCTTCAACGAGATCGACCAGACCATCACCGTCGAGGCCGGTATGAGCGGCCCGAAACTCGAGGAGACGCTGAACAACGCGGTTCAGCTGTTCGGCGCCAAGCGCGCCTACACCTGCGGGCACTTCCCCCAGAGCTTCGAGTACTCGTCGGTCGGCGGGTGGACGGTGACCCACGGCGCGGGCCAGAACTCGACCTACTACGGCTGCATTCAGGACATCGTCATCGCGCAGAGCTACGCGACCCCGCGCGGCGTCGTCACCACCGACGGGCATCCGCGCAAGGCGGCCGGCCCCGACATCGACCAGATCATGATGGGCAGCGAGGGCACATTCGGTGTGCTGACCCACGTCACCTTAAAGGTATTCCGGCACATGCCGGAGACGATTCAGCGGTTCTCGTTCATGTTCAAGGACTGGGAGACGGCGCAGGCCGCCGCCCGCGAGATCATGCAGAGCGAGGCGGGGCACCCCTCGGTGTTCCGGCTGTCCGACCCCGAGGAGACGACGCTGATGCTGCACATGTACGGCGTCATGGACTCGCCGCTCAAGCATCTGTTCGGGCTGCGCGGGTTCAAGGAAAACGAGATGTGCCTGTTCCTGGGCTTCACGAACGGCGAGAAGGGTTTTTCCAAAAACTGCGCGAGGAACACCAAGCGCATCGCGCGCCGGTTCGGCGGTCTCGGCCTGACGGGCTACGTCACCAAGGGCTGGGAGAAGGGGCGATTCAACGACCCCTACATGCGCGACACGATGCACGATTTCGGCATCGTCATGGACACGATGGAGTGTTCGGTCAAGTGGTCGACGATGAGTCAGGTGCACAAGGCGGTGCGCGCCGTCGTCCAGCAGCGACCCAACACCGTCTGCATGACCCACATGAGCCACGTCTATCCGCAGGGCGCGAATCTTTACTGGATCTTCATCACCCGCGTCAGCGACCCCGAGGAGTTTAAGGCCTACCACGCCAGCATTCTCGACGCCATCCAACGCTCGGGATCGACGATGAGCCACCACCACGGCATCGGCAAGATGTTCGGCCCGTGGCTGGAGGGCTCGCTCGGCCGCGACGAGTACGACATCTTCCGCGCGCTGAAACAGCACTTCGATCCCGACAACATTATGAATCCGGGCGGAACGCTGGGTCTCGACCTGCCCGACGACCAGAAAAAGTTTTTGCGCGACGATATCCAATAAGTTGCGCTGCGCGCCGTTCTGTGCTATACTGCGTTCAATAACGAAAGCGATGACGAAAGAACAGTGATCTGTTGCGCCACCCCAGAGAGGCGGTATCCGGTGAAAGCCGCTGTGCGCGCGAGATGACGGCCCGCTTTCCGAGCGCCGGAAAACCGGACGGTTCCCCCGTTACAGGGACACGAGAGGGTCGGCGAAAGCCGGTCAATTAAGGTGGTACCACGAGCAGCATGCGCGTCCTTAGACGTCTGCTGCTCTTTGTTTTTTTAGGAGAAGCGATGGAGCGAAAGAATAAACTGATTGTGTTAAAAGTGGGCACGAGCTCGCTGACCGGCAAGGGCGGTCAGCTGTCTGCCGAGCGGCTGCGCGCCGTCGCCGACGGCGTCGCGGCGATCCGCGCGGCGGGCCACACCGTGATTCTGGTGACGTCGGGCGCGGTCGCGGCGGGCTTCTCACGTCTGGGATTCGCCGAGCGGCCCATCAGTCTGCCCGCCAAACAGGCGTCGGCGGCGGTGGGGCAGGGCCTGTTGATTCAGGCCTACACCGCTGCGCTGGCACAGCATAATATCCCGGTGGCGCAGCTGCTGCTGACCCGCGCCGATTTCACCGACCGGCGCCGCTACGGCAATGTCTTCAACACCTTCAACGTGTTGTTTAAGCGCGGCGCGCTGCCCGTGATCAACGAGAACGACTCGGTGTCGATCGAGGAGCTGCGCTTCGGTGACAACGACCGGCTGTCGGCACAGGTCGCGGCGCTGGTGCACGCGGACAGCCTGATTATCCTGACCGATGTCGGCGGGCTGTACGACAGCAACCCCGCCGAAAACCCCGCCGCGCGGCGCATCCCGGTGGTCGACGAGATCGACGACCGCATTCTGGCGATGGCGGGCGGCAGCGGCAGCGCGGTCGGAACGGGCGGCATGCGCTCCAAGATCGAGGCGGCGCGCATCGCGACGTTCGCGGGCGTCCCGGTCACGATCTGCGGGCCGACGGTCGACGAGGCCGTCGCCGCCGCGACAAAGGGCGGCGCGGGAACTTTGTTCACGGCGACCGAGCACGCGCTGAATACCCGGCGGCAATGGGTCGCGTTCCACTCCGACGCGGCGGGCCAGCTCGTCATCGACGACGGTGCGGTCGAGGCGCTGACCAAGCGCCACACCAGCTTGCTGCCCTCGGGCATTGGGGAGGTGCGCGGGGATTTTGCGGCGGGCGATGTCGTCGACGTCACCGACCGGCAGGGCGGCTTTGTCGGACGTGGGATCGTGCGGTACTCCGCTGTCGAACTGCGCCGCGTAAAGGGACTGAAAACACCGAAAATACGGGAAATACTGGGTGACGACCGCGCCGAAGCCATTCATCGCGACGATTGGCTCGGTGTCGGCAAAAAGCAGCGGGAGGAGCAGTGACATGGATTTGACGGCGACAGCGGCGGCGAGCAAACAGGCGGCGCGGGTTTTGGCGACCTGCACGACGGCGCACAAGAACGCGGCGCTTGAGGCGATCGCGCGGCAACTGAAAAAGGACGCGGACGCGATACTGAACGCCAACGAGCAGGACGTGCAGACGGCGCGTGCGCGGGGCATGGAACCTGGGCTGATCGACCGCCTCGCGCTGACGGCGGCGCGGCTCGACGAGATGATCGCGGGGGTGCGCGCCGTCGCGGCGCTCGGCGATCCGATCGGGGAAATGCTGTCCGAGACGGCGCAGCCGAACGGGTTGGTGATTCGAAAGATCTGCGTGCCGCTCGGCGTGATCGGCATGATCTATGAGGCGCGCCCCAACGTGACGACCGACGCGGCGGTGCTGGCGCTTAAAACCGGCAACGCGATGCTGCTGCGCGGCAGCGATTCGGCGATGACGTCCAACAAAGCGCTGGTCGCGGCGATGCAGGCCGCGCTGACAGATTGCGGGCTGCCCGCGGCGGCGGTCGCGCTCGTCACGGAACCGGGCCGCGAGACGGCGCTTGCGATGATGCGGCTGAACGGCCTGATCGACGTGCTGATTCCGCGCGGCAGCGCCGGGCTGATTCAGGACGTCGTGCGCAACGCGACGGTGCCCGTCATCGAGACCGGCATCGGCAACTGCCACGTCTTTATTGATCAAAGCGCCGACCCCGCGATGGCGCTGCCGATCGCGGTCAACGCCAAGACGTCGCGGCCCTCGGTCTGCAACGCCGCCGAAAAACTGCTGATTCACCGCGACTGGTCGCGCGACAACGTTGTTGCGGTGCTAAAGGCGCTGGGCGGCGCGGGCGTCGAGCTGCGCGCCGATGATCGGATCCGCGAACGCGTCGGGGACGCGGTGCCGCTGGCCGCGCTGCCCGAGAGCGAGTACGGCACCGAGTATCTCGCGATGATTCTGGGCGTGCTGATGGTCGACGACTGCGCCGCGGCGATCGCGCACATCAACACCTACGGCAGCGGACACAGCGAGGCGATCGTGACCGCGGATGCCAAAAACGCCGCCGCGTTTTTGGGCGGGGTCGACGCCGCCTGCGTCTACCACAACGCCTCGACGCGCTTTACCGACGGCTTTGAGTTCGGCTTGGGCGCCGAGATCGGCATCAGCACCCAGAAACTGCACGCGCGCGGTCCGATGGGACTGCGGGAGATGACCTCGTACAAGTACACGATTGCGGGCAGCGGCCAGATCCGGTAATTCGCACAACAGAAACCGCGCGGAGCTGCATTTTCAATCACAGCCTTCGCGCGGTTGATTATTTTCCGTCCGCGGGTATAATTGACAAAAAGACCGACAAGAGGAGGCTCTATGAAAAGCAAAAAATTGACGGTCTGGGAGGCCGCCTGTATCATCACGGGATACGGGATCGGCGGCGGCGTCCTGACAATGCCCTACCTCGCCGAGCGCAACGGCGTTGTCATGAGTCTGGTCATCATCGCGGTGGCGTTTGTCGCCAGTTTCGCGATGCATTTATTGCTGGCGGATCTGTCGCTGCGTTCGGGCGGCCAGCAGCTCATCGGCATCTTCTCGCAGTACCTGTTTACCGGGAAGATGAAAAAGCTGCTGACGATCATTTTTCTCGCGCTGGTCGTGTTTGTCAACGTGACGACGATGGCGACCTACATCACGGGCGGCGGCGAAATTTTAAGCACCTACCTGCCGATCTCCGAGATCCTCGGGCGCGTCATCTTCTATGTGGCGGCGGCGAGCGTCGTGCTGTTCGGGCTGAAGGCCGTCGGCGTCAGCGAGAAAATCGCGGTCGGGCTGATCTTCGTGGTGCTGGCGGTGTTTCTGGTCGCCTCGATGGCGAAGATCCGGAACCCGCTGCCGGTGAAGCTCGGCACCCCGAATGAGATGCTGGCGTTCTACGGCATGGCGATGTTCGCGTTCACCTCGTTCTTCTCGGTACCGCAGGCGGTCGAGGGGCTCGACTGCGACCCCAAAAAGATTAAAAAGGCGCTGGTGCTCGGTTTTGTCAATATTCTCGTGATGGTGCTGATCGTGCTGTTCTGCGCGCTCCTCGCCTCCAAAGAGGTGACGACGCTCGCCATGATCGGCTGGAGCGACGGCATCGGCAGCTGGGCGGTCATCATCGGCTCGGCGTTCACGATACTCGCCATGATCACGACATATTGGTCGGTCTCGCTCGCGATCTCCGACATCATCGTGCAGCAGTTCAAGCTGAATTCCCGGATCGGATGGCTGCTGGCGACGCTGCCGACGCTGGCGGTGACCTTCATCGGTTCGGGCGGCTTTCTTGCCTTTGCCAGGCTGACGGCCGGGGCGGTCGCCATCCTGATCGCGCTGCTCATCTACCCGACCTACATCGGCGCGCGGAAACAGAGCGCAAGCATTCTGCTGGGGCGCTTCGACTCAAAACCCGTGCAGCTGCTCATCGTCGTCGCCTATCTGCTCATGGCGGTCGGCAACTTAATCAGTGTGTGATACAATGAATACTTTCTTTTACAACGGGATCATCCACAGCCTGAACGACAAGGACGCGACATACACCGGCATGGGTGTGCGCGGCGGACGGATCGCCGAGCTGTGCGGCGGCGAACCCCGGAACCGCTACGCGAAGCGCGTTGATTTACAGGGGGCGCACGTCTACCCCGCCATGACCGACGCGCATCTCCATCTGACGTCGACATTGGTGCTGGCGGCCTCGAGTTTCTTTGTCTGCACCGTGACCGAACAGGGCATTGAACCCCGCACGATGGCAGGCGTCGAGCGGCGGATCCGCGATTACTGCGCCGGAAAAGGCGAAAAGGATTTGATCGTCGCCAACGGCTACATCACCGCCGCGATCGACGAAAAGACGCTGCCGACGCGGCAGATGCTCGACGAATGGACGGGCGGGCGGCGCTGCGTCGTGTACACGATGGACGGCCACTCGAGCGCGCTGTCCACCGCCATGATGCGCGCGGCGGGCATGGAACCCGAGGGGCACAGCGGCATCCTGACCGGCGTCGAGCACGAGTTCCAGCAGGGCAAGGTCACCGACGTCATCGCGTCGAGCGTGACGCTGCCGATGCTGGCGCGCGGCATCACGAATTTTACGAACACCTGTTATAGCTACGGCATCACCCGCGTGTGTGCGTTGGAGGGCAACGGCGATCTGCCCGTCGACCGCTTCACGAAGATGATCGCGCAGCTGGCCAGCCGCATGGAGATCGCGGTGCGGCTGTACCCCCAGTTCCGCGAGATCGAGAAGGCGCGCGCCTATTGGCCGATGATGCGGACGCCGCGCATCGGCGGATGCGGTGAGTGGGAGATGGACGGCGCGGTCGGCTCGCACAGTGCCGCGTTTTCACGCCCCTACGCCGACAACGGCGCGGTCATGCCGTGTTATTACAGCGACGACGCGGTGCTCGGCATGATCTCGGAGGCTGAGATGAACGGCTGTCAGAGCGCGACGCACGCGATCGGCGACAGCGCCATCGACCTGATTCTTGACGCGCACAGCAAGGTGCGCGGCCGGTGTCTGCACCGCATTGAGCATTTCGAGTTTCCGTCCCCTGAGGCGGTCGAGACGCTGTGCGGGAGTCCGAACCTCGCGATCACGGTGCAGCCGGGGTTCGCGTGGCTCGACAAGAAATATATGCACGGCTACGAGGCCTACCTGCCGCCCGCGTCGCGCGCGCTGGAGGTGCCGATCAAGACGCTGCTCGACCGCGGCGCCTGTGTGTGCGGCTCGTCGGATTCCCCGGTGCAGAGCATCAACCCCTTCGTCCAGATGATGGGTATGGTCGACGCCTACATCGAGGGGCAGTCGGTATCGGCGAAAGACGCGCTGCGTACCTACACGGTCAACCCCGCGAAGGTGCTGGGTGAGCTCGACGAGAGCGGGACGCTCGAGATCGGGAAGCGCGCCGATTTCTTTGTGACCGCCAGCGATTTTGACGCGGTGACGAAGGAGACGCTGCCCGACACCAGGGTGCTGGCGACCTACGTTGGCGGCCGCCTGCCGAAGCCGAAAAAAGGCACGGTGGCGGAGCTTGCGTGCATGATGCTGCGCCGTCCGCACAAGATTTAGAAAAGACCGCAACTATTTGGGGAAATTTTCGTGCCCGTTCAATTATTTCGATTGAACTGGCGGGAGGTTTCCCCTATAATGTTAGGTGGAACGAATCTTGGAAAGCAGGAGAACAGATGCAGAAGGATATGTACGCGCTTGTCAAAAAGCAACCCGGAAAAGGTCTGTCGCTCGAGCGGGTTCCGATCCCCGAAGTCGGCGTCGGCCAGGTGAAAATCAAGATTCTGAAAACCGCGATCTGCGGCACCGATGTGCACATCTACAACTGGGATGAGTGGAGCCAGCGGACAATCAAGACGCCGATGGTCACCGGGCACGAGTTTGTGGGTCAGATCGTCGAGATGGACGCCAACGCGTCGGGGTACGAGATCGGCGACATCGTGTCGGGCGAGGGGCACATCGTCTGCAAGACCTGCCGAAACTGCATGGCGGGTCGGCGGCATCTCTGCAAGAAAACGGTCGGCGTCGGCGTCAACCGCGACGGCGCGTTCGCCGAGTATCTCGTGATTCCGTTCGAGAACGTCGTCAGGGTCGAGCGGGGCATCGACACCGATATCGCCGCCTGCTTCGACCCGTTCGGCAACGCGGTGCACACGGCCCTGCAGTACGATCTCGTCGGCGAGGACGTCCTGATCTCGGGCGCGGGCCCCATCGGCATCATGGCCGCGGCGGTCTGCCGCCACTGCGGGGCGAAACAGATCGTCATCACCGATGTCAACGACTACCGGCTTGATCTCGCGAAAAAAGTGGTGGGTGACATCACGGCGCTGAACGTTAAAAACCAGTCGATTCCCGCCGTGATGGAACAACTCGGCATGCGCGAGGGCTTCGACGTCGGGCTCGAGATGTCAGGCAACGAGGCGGCCTTCTCGTCGATGGTCGACAACATGAACACGGGCGGCAAAATCGCGCTGCTCGGTATCCACAGCGGCGACACGCGCATCAGCTGGGATAAAGTCGTATTCAACTCGCTGACGATCCGCGGCGTCTACGGCCGCGAGATGTTCGAGACGTGGTACAAGATGATGTCGATGCTGCAGACCGGGCTCGACATCTCCGCCGTCGTGACCCACCGCTTCGACTTCAAGGATTTCGAGCGGGGATTCGAGGCGATGAACAGTGGCCAATCGGGCAAGGTCGTGCTGACCTGGAGTCAGCCGGAAGGGGTATAACATGAACGCGAAGGAAGCACTGAACCACTACAAGGAACTTGTGACCTCGTTTCAACAGCAGGGAACGTTTAAGAACGAGCGGGTGCTGATGACCCCGCAGAGCGGCCGCATCAACACGACCACCGCCGACAACGTCATCAATATGTGCGCCAACAACTACCTCGGGCTGTGCGACAACGAACGGGTCATCGCGGCGGCGCAGCGCAGCTACGAACAGTGGGGCTACGGGCTGTCGTCGGTGCGCTTCATCTGCGGCACACAGGGTATCCACAAGGAGCTGGAAGCGGCGCTGTCCAAATTTCTCGGCACCGACGACACGATTCTGTACTCGTCCTGCTTCGACGCCAACGGCGGCCTGTTCGAGACGATTCTGGGCGAGGAGGACGCCGTCATCTCCGACGAGCTCAACCACGCCTCGATCATCGACGGGGTGCGGCTGTGCCGCGCGCAGCGGTACCGCTACAAGAACAACGACATGAACGACCTGCGCGCCCAGCTCGAGGCGGCGAAGAGCGCCCGCATCAAACTGATCGCAACCGACGGCGTCTTCTCGATGGACGGTATTGTCGCGAACCTGAAAGGCATCTGCGACCTCGCCGACGAGTACGGCGCGATGGTCATGGTCGACGACTCCCATGCCGTCGGCTTCATGGGAAAAACCGGGCGCGGAACCCCCGAGCACTGCGGGGTGTCGGACCGCGTCGACATCATCACCGGCACATTGGGCAAGGCGATGGGCGGCGCGAGCGGCGGCTACACCAGCGCGCGGCGCGAGATCGTCGACCTGCTCCGGCAGCGCAGCCGCCCCTACCTCTTCTCCAACACGGTGGCGCCCGCCATCTGCGCGGCGTCGCTTGAAGTCCTCGCAATGCTGAGCGAGACGACGGCCTACCGCGACCGCCTGTTCGAGAACACCGCCTACTTCCGTGCGGCGATCGCCAAGGTCGGCTTCGACGTCATCGATTCGACGCACCCCATCTGCGCCATCATGCTGTACGACGCGGTCGTCGCGGGCGAGATGGCGGCGCGGCTGCTGGAACTTGGCGTCTACGTCGTCGGATTCAGCTATCCGGTTGTTCCGCAGGGCCGTGCCCGCATCCGCGTTCAGGTCTCGGCGGTGCACACCAAAGCGGACCTCGACGCCGCGGTCGCCGCTTTCGCGCAGGTGAAGGCGGAGAGAGAAAATAGTTGCTAGTTGACTAGTTATTAGTCAGTAGTGAATGGAAGTGCCCCGGGCAAGCGCGGCACGTTAGAAGTAAGGGCGCGACACAAAGGTGGGCCTAGCGGGGAATG
>JAVBVJ010000060.1:0-7491 GCA_031554355.1 Oscillospiraceae bacterium | reverse complement strand
CGGGAGGTGGATGACCGCGCAAAGATGCGCAAAACCGAATCGATTTTGCAACTGAATCTGCAGATTGCGATCGCGAAAATGGCTTACGCGTCGGCGATTGCGCTGAAACGGGGCAAGCCCAACGGCGAGGTCGATGACGGGATTCAGGCGTACGAGACAGCCAAGCGCGCGTACTACGATTTTATGAACGATCAGGCGACGGAACACTTGATGTGAGGAGGGTATTATGGTTGATTTGACAGCGATTTTAGAAGCGGTCGTCGCGCTTGCGGCGGCGGTGATCACGACATTTTTCATTCCATGGATTCGCGGGAAGGTGAGCGCACAGCAGTGGAACACTTTGGTCTCGGTCACCGAGCTTGCGGTCAAGGCCGCGGAACAGATTTACGGCGGCGGACTGGGGGCCGAAAAACGCGCGTTTGTGCTGGAATATCTGGCGCAAAAGGGGTATTCCGCCGACCTCGTTGTTTTGGAGGGACTGGTGAACGAGATTTTCGGCAGATACGACACGGACGAGCCGGCGGAGTGCGCCTGTTCGGACTGCGTCGGCATCACCGCCGAGGAGGCGATGGAGGCGGACAATGTCCTATAACATCGAGGCGAAGCTGCATGTGCTGAAGAACGGCATGGAGTGCGTGACGTCCGCGTACGGGCCTAGAACGATCTACATCAACGGGGCGTACAACTCGAACTTTCACAGTGGGATCGATTTGATTCACCGCGTCAACGGCGTCGACGAGGTCGTCGCGGCGGCGGCGGGACGGGTGCTGGAGTCGCGCAACAGCATCACGGGGTACTCCGAGACCTATGCCTCGGGGAACTATGTGAAGCTGGAGCACGGGGACGGGTACACGACCGAGTATTTCCACATGGCGACCGGGTCGGTGACCGTGGCCGCGGGCATGACGGTGGAGAAGGGGCAGGTACTGGGGCGGATGGGGACGACGGGCTGGAGCACGGGCAACCATCTGCATTTCGGCATCCGGATCAACGGGTCGACGGTCGATCCCGAGCCGTATCTAATGGGGGAGAAAGAGATTCCGGCGTACGGCGGAAGCCCGGCGCAGCTGCAGGAGGGCGCGATTCAACTGACGGCGGCGCCGCTCTACGCGTCGAGCACAGCGACGCAGCGGGCGGGTACCGTGACCGGCGTCTATTTCCTGTGGAGCACGACCGCGGTGGCGGGGCGGGTGCGCATCACGAACAGCCCGCTGAATGTCGGCAGGGCGGGGCAGGTGACCGGATGGATCGACCGGCAGTACGCGGCGATTCCGGCGGAACAGCAGACGGAAGAGCCTGCGCCTGAACCGCAGAACGAACCGGCTCAAGTGACGGAGACGGAATCCCGGCTGGCGGCCTACGAGAAAGCGGTGGCGCAGATCCGGGAGATTTTAATAAAACTGTAAGGAGAGCTTATGGCAGCATACAATGAGGAGCTGACAAACAGCCTGCGGATGGCCCAGATTGCGGCGCTGAAACAGCGCTATCTGGACATCATCGACGAGGCGAACCGGGACAAGGCTTCGAATGAAAACGCGTTTTTAGAGAGCAGCAATCAGGCGTTTCTGGAGCAGCAGCGCGCATTGCGCGACCGGCCGCAACAGCTGCGGGCACTGGGGCTCGGCGGCGGAATGGATTCGGCGGAGCACAACAGCATCATGGCCGATTACGGGGAGAAGGTGTTCCGGCTGAAAAGAACATTGGAAAACAGCCTGCGGGATTTGAACACCCTGATCTCGGTGCAGAGCAACCGCATGAATCAGGATCTTGAGGAGTTCAACGCGCGCATGGCGCTGGAGGATTTTGCACGAGAATCTGCCGGCGGTGGTGGCGGAGGCGGCGGAGGAGGCGGCAGATCGAAGAGCGGCTCAAAGTCCGGCGCGAAAGAACCGGAGAAAGAGGAGCAGGTTTTCGATTATTTCGACAGAAGAAAGGTGAAACCTGCGGAAAAAACCACGCTTCAGTATATGGGCAGAAATACGGTGTTGGAAAAATAAGCGAAGCCTCCGATCACTCGGAGGCTTTTTTTATTTTGAAAGGTCTTGCAATTCAATGGACTTTGCTTTATAATTTGAAACCTACGGACGATTAGCTCAGCTGGTAGAGCATTCGCTTGACGTGCGAAGGGTCAGCGGTTCGAGCCCGTTATCGTCCACCAGGCAGACACGGTTGTATGACCGGGTCTGTTTTTTTGCAATTAATAGAAAACCCCGCATCGCGGGGTTCTATTGGTTACTACTCGACGACGATGGTCTCGCCGGGTTTTCCATCCTTCTCGATGGCGGCAAGCAACAGCTTCACGTTGGTGGAGGAGTTGGTGGCGCCCGCGATCGCATCCAGCTTGGCAGCGGAGCCCGCTTCCACCATCTTCTGGTTCATCTGGGGAATCCAGGTGGTCGGGTGCGGATCCATGGGATAGGATTCGGCGGTGGATTTGCTCTTTTGGTTGCCGTCGGCGTCGTAGGCGTCGTACTTCGCTTCGACGATCTTACCGTCCTTGTAGGTGACGACGATCTCGTCGCGCCAGCCGTGGTTCTCGGCGGTCATGGCCTCGGAGATGGTCGCGGTGTAAACGCCGTCCGCTTTGCCCTTGCTTCCGCAGGCGACAAAGCTGAACGCGAGAAGAAGAACGAGAACTGTGCACAGAACTTTTTTCATAGAATACCTCAAAAGAATTTTCTTTGCGTACGCCTGTACTTGGAGTGGGTCGGGTTTCATCCAATAGTATTAGCGCCATGGAGAAAATTATAATGAATAAACATGAAAAAATCCATATTTTGTTAAAAATGTAATAGATTCTTTACGTTTCGTCTTTCTCCTATTTAATAATTGATTACAGTTAAATGCTATGGTATACTAACAAGGTTAAGGTGGTGATGTGTGCCGTGCGGATTATGGGGATCGATCCCGGGTTTGCGATTGTCGGTTTCGGTGCGGTGGATTACGCCGGCAGCGGGTTCAAAACCGTCGAATACGGCGCGATTCTGACAGCGGCTAAGACACCATTCACCGACCGCCTTGTGGAGATCGACCGGGATTTGGAGGCGCTGTTTGAACGCGTTCGGCCCGACCAGGTCGCGATCGAAAAACTGTTTTTCAACACGAACCAGAAGACGGCGATCGATGTGGCGCAGGCGCGCGGCGTGATTGTGGTCAGCGCGGCGCGGAGAGGGATCCCGGTGTTCGAGTACACGCCGCTTCAGGTTAAGATGGCGGTGGTCGGATACGGGCGCGCCGAGAAGAGTCAGGTCATGGAGATGACGCGGCGGATTCTTTCGCTGCCACAGGTTCCGAAGCCCGACGACACGGCCGACGCGCTGGCAATCGCCATCTGTCATGCGCATTCCGCGGCTTCCCAGATGGGGCAGGTCTATCAAAAAGAGCGGACGGAGAAGCGATGATACATAGTTTAAACGGAACGATTATTGCGAAGACGCCCGCCGACATCGTCGTGGTGTGCGGCGGCGTCGGATTCTATGTCATGATTCCCTCGAGCGCGTACGCCGCGCTGCCGGATATCGGCGACGAGGGGGTTGTTTTCACGCATCTCAACGTCAAGGAGGACAATCTGGAGCTGTTCGGGTTTTCGAGCGAGCATCAGCGCGACATGTTCCGCATGCTGACCAGTGTGTCCGGCGTCGGACCGAAGGTCGGGCTGGGGATGCTGTCGCTCTACGACAGCGACAGCATCGCGCTGTCCATCGCGTCGGGGGATTTCAAAACACTGAAAAACTGTCCCAATGTCGGGCCGAAGCTGGCGCAGCGGATTGTGTTGGAGCTCAAGGATAAGATCGGCAACATCGGCGGCGGAGCGGTCGTTCAGGCGGTCAGCGCCGTGGTCGAAAAGAGCGCGGGCGCCGAGGCCGTTGCGGCGTTGGTGTCGCTCGGATTTTCGCAGACCGAGGCGTCGTCCGCCGTCGCGCGGCAGCCGCAGGATATGAGCGTGGAGCAGACGATTGCGGCGGCGCTGCGCGCGCTGGGATCGAGGTGACGGGATGCTGTATGATTCTCAGAACGAATATGATTTTAACGAGAGACTCGTGGAGCCGACCGCCATCGTCGAGGACTGCGACGGTGACCATTCGCTGCGGCCCAAAACCCTGGCCGAGTATATCGGGCAGACACAGGTAAAGGATAATCTCAGCGTCTACATGCAGGCGGCGAAGAGCCGTGGCGAGGCGCTGGACCATCTGTTGCTGTACGGCCCGCCGGGGCTCGGCAAGACGACGCTTGCGTCGATTGTGGCGCACGAGATGGGCGTCAATTTCCGCGTGACGAGCGGACCGGCGATCGAGAAGCCGGGCGATCTCGCGGCGCTGCTGACCAACCTCGAGGCGGGCGACATCCTGTTTATCGATGAAATCCACCGTTTGTCCCGCAGCGTGGAGGAGGTATTGTATCCCGCGCTGGAGGATTTTGCGCTGGACATCATCATCGGCAAGGGGCCGGCCGCACGCTCGATCCGGATCGAACTGAAACCGTTTACACTGATCGGAGCGACGACCAGAGCGGGACAGCTCTCGGCGCCGCTGCGCGACCGTTTCGGGGTTATCCTGAAACTGGAATTGTACGCGGCGAAGGATATAGAGATTATTATCAAAAACTCCGCGACAAAACTTGGAATACCCTGCGACGACGGCGGCGCGACAGAGATCGCGATGCGGTCGCGCGGGACACCGCGCATCGCCAACCGCTATCTCAAGCGGGTGCGCGATTACGCGCAGGTTCTGGGGGATGGCGCCATTGACCGGGCAATCGCCGCAGACGCACTGGCGCGCATGGACGTCGATGAGATCGGGCTCGACAACATCGACCGGCGCCTGATGCGTGCCGTCATCGAGCATTTTGGCGGCGGGCCGGTCGGGTTGGAGACTCTTTCTGCAATGTTGGGGGAGGAATCCGTCACGCTGGAGGACGTCTGCGAGCCGTATCTGATGCAGATCGGCTTTTTGACGAGAACACAGCGGGGACGATGCGTCACCGGTGCGGCATACCGGCATCTTGGAATCGCGATCCCGAAAGCGTTTCAAGAGAACCAGCAGACCCTGTTTTCGGAAGGAGAATAAATGGGAAGACTTTTTGGAACGGACGGCGTGCGCGGCGTCGCCAACATCGATTTGACCTGCGAGATGGCGATGGATATCGGACGCGCGGCCGCTTATGTACTGACACGACAGACCTACGAGAAAAGACCGGTGGTCCTCATCGGAAAGGATACGAGAGCCTCCTCGGATATGTTGGAGGCGGCGCTGGCGGCGGGCATGTGCTCGGTCGGCGCGGACGTGATCTCGTGCGGTGTGGTACCGACCCCGGCGGTGGCGTATCTTGTGCGCAAACACAAGGCGGACGCGGGCGTCGTCATCTCGGCATCGCACAACCCGGTTGAGTTCAACGGCATCAAGATTTTTAACAGTCAGGGATTTAAGCTGGCGGACGAGATCGAGGACGAGGTGGAGAGCTACGTCTTCGCGCAGAAAAAAGAGATCCGCATCATGACCCACGGCGATGTCGGCACGGTCACCGCGCTGCAAAGCGCCAAACAGGAGTACGTTGATTTCGTCGCGGACAGCGTCGGGCGGGATCTTTCGGGCATCAAGATCGTGATGGACTGCGCGAACGGCGCGGCCAGCGAGACCGCGCACATGCTGTTCAAGAAGCTGAAGGCGGACTGCATTTTTATCGGGGACAATCCCGACCGGAAGAACGTCAACGACGGCGTCGGTTCGACGCATCTCGAGTATCTGCGGTCGCAGGTATTGGCGCACAAGGCCGACATCGGCGTCGCGTTCGACGGGGACGCCGACCGCTGCCTCGCCATCGACGAGCTGGGCGGCGAGATCGACGGCGACGAGATCATCGCGATCTTTGCGAAGTACCTGAAGAAGAACGGAAAACTGCGGCAGGACACGGCGGTTGTCACCGTCATGACCAATATCGGTTTCGTGGATTTTTGCAAGAAGAACGACATCAAAACCGTGCGCACCTCGGTCGGCGACAAGTATGTGCTCGAGGAGATGCTGCACGGCGGGTACAGCCTGGGCGGCGAGCAGTCGGGGCACATCATTCTAACCGACTACAGCACCACAGGCGACGGACAGATGACGGCGGCGCTGCTGCTTGCGGTATTGAAGGAGAGCGGGAAGACGTCGTCGGCGCTGTCGGGCGAGATCGAGCGCTACCCGCAGCTTTTGGTCAACGTCAAGACGACGAACGAGGGCAAACAGCGGTTCAAGGAAGACGACGTCATTCAGGGGTACATCGAGGCGGCGCAGCAGGATCTGTTCGACATCGGGCGGGTGCTGGTGCGGGTATCGGGTACCGAGCCGCTGATCCGTATTATGGTCGAGGGGCGGGACGAGGCGAAGATCGCGGAGGTCGCGCGCAATCTGGAGATCAAGATCAAAGAGAGGGTCTGACATGCGAGTGGCGGGGGGCTGGCGCGATTACGAGCTGATCGACGCGAGCGGCGGCAACCGGTTGGAGCGCTGGGGAACGACGACGCTGATCCGGCCGGATCCGCAGGTGCTGTGGGATACGCCCAGAGACCATGCGGGCTGGCGCGGCGCCGATGCCGTGTATCACCGCTCCGCTGCCGGCGGCGGCAACTGGGAGTACCGGAAAAAGCTGCCGCGAGAGTGGACGATCTCGTGGGACGACACCCTGCAGCTGTACGTCACCCCGACCGGCTTCAAGCACACCGGCATCTTTCCGGAGCAGGCCGCCAACTGGCGGCTGTATCTGGACATGCTGGCGGCGGCGAAACGGCCGGTTCGGGTGCTGAACCTGTTCGGATACACCGGCGCTGCGACGGTCGCCTGCCTTCTGGGCGGCGCCGCGGTCTGCCACGTCGATGCGAGCAAAGGCATGGTGACGACGGCGCGCCGCAACGTGGAGCTGAACGAGCTTGCGGACAGGCCGGTGCGGTACATCGTGGATGACTGCGAGAAATTCGTGGCCCGCGAGATCCGGCGCGGCAGCCGCTACGACGCCGTCATCATGGACCCGCCAAGCTACGGCAGAGGGCCGAACGGCGAGATCTGGAAGCTCGAGGACAAGATCTACGATCTGGTGATGCTGTGCCGGGAAGTCCTCAGCGATCAACCGCTGTTTTTTGCGTTAAACAGTTATACGACAGGCCTTGCGCCTGCGGTTTCGGGGTACATTTTATCCGTTGCGCTCTCCGCGTTTTCGGGCGGTGTTGTCAGCGACGAGATCGGTTTGCAGGTCTCGGAGAGCGGTCTTGCGCTTCCCTGCGGCAGTACGGCAATGTTTATTTCTAAAGAGGTATGCGGTGCAAAAACTTATTGAAATCAGCGATATCAGTTTCCGTTATGCGAACAACGCGCAGAACGTGCTGAACCATGTCTCTCTGGACATCCGTCAAGGGGAATTTGTCGCGATTATCGGCGCGAACGGCAGCGGGAAAACAACGCTTGCCAAACACATGAACGCCATTCTGATTCCGAGCGAGGGAACCGTGCTCGTCGACGG
>JAVBVJ010000109.1:0-4945 GCA_031554355.1 Oscillospiraceae bacterium | reverse complement strand
ATCAACAGACGCTGCGCCGCACGCCGCTGAACACGCGGTTCAATGTGTCGGTCTTCGGCTGCTTCGGGTACGAGCTGGATTTAAAGTATCTCAACTACGCCGAGAAACAGGAGATTAAACGGCAGATCGCGTTTTACAAGGAACACCGCAGGACGCTGCAGTTCGGGCGCTTCTTGCGCGCCGACTGCGGCAAGAGCAACAAGGTGATCTGGCACAGCGTAGACAGCGCGGCGGGCGAGGCGGTCACCGGATTTTTCCAGACACAGGCGCATGCGGCGGAGAGCTTCGACCGCTTGGCGCTGATGGGGCTTGATCCCGGCGAAAAATACCGCGTCGAGACGCGGCGACAGCCGCTGTTTATCGCGCAGTTCGGCGGGCTGGTCAAACACATCCTTCCCGTGCCGCTCGACCCGAACGGGTTCCTGCTGCGCACCGCGAACAGGTTCTACACATTGACCGATTGCGTCGAGTGTTACGAGGGGTACGGCGGCGCGCTGATGGACGGCATTCTGCTGAACAACCAGTTCATGGGCTCCTACTATAATACAAATACACGGCTGCCGGGCGATTTCGGCTCGTCGCTGTATCTGACAAAGAAAATTGGAGGGTTTGACTCAGATGGACAAAACTGATCGCAGAAACAGAATTTTCTTCGGTCTCGGCACGGTCGGCAGGGATATGTTCTACACGATGGTGAGTATGTTCCTGATGGTGTACCTGACCGAGGTGCTCGATCTGCCCGATTCCATCATGTGGTGGATGACCGGCATCCTGACCGTGATGCGCGTGTTCGACGCCGTCAATGACCCGTTTATGGGCGTGATCGTCGACAACACAAAGGGGAAATACGGCAAATTCAAGCCGTGGATGCTGATCGGCGGCGTAACCGGCGGCATCTTCATGATTCTGATGTTCACCGACCTCGGCCTCAAAGGCGCGGCGTACATCATCTTCTTCGCGATCGTCTATCTGGGCTGGGACATCCTGTACGGGCTCAACGACATCGCGTACTGGTCGATGCTGCCCTCGCTGTCGACCGACCAGAAAGTGCGCGAGCAGATGGGCTCCTTCGCCCGTATCTGCGCGAACATCGGCCTGTTTGTCTGCGTCGTCGGCATCGTGCCGGTGACGAACATGATCAGCGTGGCGCTCGGCGGCAACGGCACCTTCTACGCGGATGGCGGCACCGACGATGCCCGCGTCAAGGGGTGGTTCGTCTTTGCGATCATCATCTTTGTGTTGATGATCGGGTTCCAGCTCGTGACGGTATTCGGCGTCAAGGAGCGCAGCAACCACTTCCGGCAGGAGGAGAACACCACGATCCGCGAGATGATCAGCGTCATCTTCAAGAACGACCAGCTCATGTGGCTGGCGCTGTCGTTGTCGCTGTTCATGATCGGCTACGTCACCACCACCAGTTTCGGGGTGCATTTCTTCAAGTACGCGTACGGCGACGAGAACATGTACTCGATCTTCGCGGCGATTCTGGGCGTATCGCAGCTGACGGCCATCGCGCTGTTCCCGGCGCTGACCAAGCGGATGTCGCGCAAAAAACTGTACACCATCTCGACAATTCTGGTGGTCGCGGGATACGTCCTCTTTTTCTTCTCGCCGATGAATATGCTGTTTATAGGCGCGGCCGGTATCCTCATCTTCGTCGGGCAGGCGATTATCCAGACCTTGATGCTGATGTTCCTCGCCGACACCATCGAGTACGGCCAGCTCAAGATGGGCAAGCGCAACGAGAGCGTCACATTCTCGGTTCAGCCGTTTATCAATAAAATCGGCGGCGCTATCGCCAACGGCGTGCTGGGCGTGACGCTGATCGTCTCGGGCATCAACGCGGCCGCCACACCGAAGGACGTCACCGCGCAGGGCATCACGATCATGAAGTCCTCGATGCTGATTCTGCCGCTCGTGGTCATCGTCATCGGCTACGTCATCTACCTGCTGAAGTTCAAGATCGACGAGAAAATGCACGCGGACATCGTGTCGCAGCTTAAAGCGCGCGGTGAGATCAACGAGCCGTAGTTCATAAAAAGTTCATGTTCACGCGATAACTATTAATTGTTGAACGCGTCCCGAACAGCTGTCTGGGGGCGCTTTCTTCGTGAAATCGGACCCTAACAGTGTTCGGGCGAAAGCGGTGACGCATGAAGCACTACAAAAGACATGCCTTTCTGATGAATTTGCTCCGGTTTCTTCTCGGGTGGTTCTTTCGGCTGCTGTTCAACACGCAGCTGGAACAGCACAACGAGAAGGACCCGTTTATCCTGATTCCGAACCACGTCATGCTGCTCGACCCCGTCGTCATCGGGATGACCTCGAAACAGCACATGTACTTTGTCGCCAGCGACCATCTGATGCGCAAGGGATTTGCCTCGAAGCTACTGGAATGGGTGTTCCAGCCCATTATGCGCACCAAGGGCTCGACCGACGCGCATGCCGCGATGTCGATCCTCCGAACCGTGAAAAAGGGGTACAACGTCTGTATCTTCGCCGAGGGCTCCACGACGTTTAACGGCCTGTCCGGCCCGATCTACCGCAGCACCGGAAAACTGGTAAAATCCGCGGGCGTCAAGCTGATCACCTACCGTCTCTCGGGCGGCTACTTCACGCGGCCGCGCTGGGGCGAGGCGACCCGCCGGGGCCTGATGACCGGCAAAGTGGCCGGCATCTACTCCGCCGAGGAGATCAAGGCGATGACGGAGCAGGAGGTGGACGCGGTGATCGTGCGCGATATCCACGAGGACGCTTATGCCACCCAGACCGAGCATCCCGTCGCGTTCAAGGGTAAACGCCTCGCCGAGTTTCTCGAGTCGGCCGCGTATCTGTGCCCCTGCTGCAACGAGGTCGGGCACATCCACTCGAACGACAACCGCGTTTGGTGCGACTGCGGCATGGAGGCGACGATGGACGTCTTCGGTTTCCTGCGCAGCGAAACGCTGCCGTACACGACGGTGCGCGACTGGGATCTGTGGCAGATGTCGCAGGTCGACCGCATCATCGGAAACCTGAAAGAGAAACCGCTGCTTGAGGACGGCGCGCGCCTGCTGGACCTGAAAGAGCGCAAAAAGACCGCGGTCATCAGCGAGGGCGCCTTGATTTTGAACGACACCGATTTCGCGTGCGGTGCGTTCCAATGCGCGATCGCCGACATCTCCGATATCGGCATCGTCGGGCGCAACAATCTGATGCTGACCACCGGCGGCGAACATTACCAGGTTCGCTTCGACCGCAAGAACGCCTGCGGTAAAAAATACTTTGATGTCATGAGCAAATTGATTAAGGGAGAGTGATGTTTTGAATCTGACCAACGAGAACGTATGGCTGTGGAATCCGATTATTCAGGTGGGCCTGATCGCCGGATCCATCGTGCTGGCGAACATTCTGCGCCGGAAAATACCGTTTATCCGCAAGAGCTTGATGCCGACAGCGGTGCTGGGCGGGTTTATCGTCCTGATCCTGAAGAGCGTCGGGGTACTGAACATCGACTCGAACTTGTTTGAGATGCTGACGTTCCACGGCATCGCGATCGGGTTTATCGCCATGTCGCTGCGCATCCCGGATACCGTGATCGAGGGCAAGCGCGCCGACTTCACCGGCGTAAAATCCGGC
Source organism: Oscillospiraceae bacterium (assembly GCA_031554355.1). Lineage (GTDB taxonomy): Bacteria > Bacillota > Clostridia > Oscillospirales > Ruminococcaceae > JAVBRN01. The sequence continues at coordinate 1,327 of JAVBVJ010000109.1, read as the reverse complement.
GCGATCATCGTCAGTTCCTACATGATACAGGCGGTCGTCGGCCTGCTGATCTCGCTGGGGCTCGCGTACACCGTCATGCCGGACTTCTTCAAATCCGCCGGCCTGCTGCTGCCGATGGGCTACGGGCAGGGGCCGGGTCAGGCGAACAACGTCGGCTCGACCTACCAGGGGCTCGGGTTCACGGGCGGGCAGAGCTTCGGTCTTGCGATCGCGGCGTCCGGCTATCTCTGCGCCTGCATTGTCGGCATCATCGTGTTGAACATCATGGCGAAAAAAGGACGCTTTAAGCGCTCTGACGCCGACGAGGTTTCGGGCTCCGTCACCGTCGACGCGTTTCAGGATCAGGGCGAGATCCCGATCTCCCAGTCGCTCGACAAATTATCGATGCAGGTGGCGCTCGTGCTGCTGATCTACCTCGCGACCTATCTGCTGACACTCGGCATCACCTCGCTGATCGGCGCGATATCGCCCGGCGCCGCCAACATGGTGTCCGGCCTCATCTGGGGCTTCAACTTCATCATCGGCTCGATGCTGGCCATCGCGGTCCGCTCGGGGCTGAAACTGTTTAAAAAACGCAACCTGATGACGCGGCAGTACCAGAACAACTATCTGCTGAGCCGCATCTCGGGCCTCGCCTTTGATATCATGATCGTCGCGGGCATCGCCTCCATAAAGATCGAGGATCTGTCCCGGTACTGGCTGCCGTTCACCCTGATGTCGATCGCCGGCGCCGTGTTCACCTACCTGCACCTGATCTGGGTCTGCAAGAAAGCCTACAAAGGGTACTACTACGAGGGTCTGCTGTCGATGTACGGCATGATGACCGGAACCATCAGCTCCGGTATCCTGCTGCTGCGCGAGATCGACCCCGAGTTCAAGACCCCCGCGGCGAACAACCTCGTCATCGGGTCCAGCTTCGGCATCGTGTTCGGCGCGCCGCTGCTGATTCTCATAGGGCTTGCGCCGACCTCGACGGCAATGACCTGGGTGACCACCGCGATCTGCGCGGTCTACTACGTCGCGCTGGTGCTGATCGTCTTTAAATTGAAACGCAAGAGATCCGACATCAAGGAACCGCGCAAAAAAGCGAAAGCGGAATAAAAATAAAGAGTTGCGAGAGTGCACAGAACCAGAAAAAATGGACATTGAATAAAAAAGCCACCGGGCGTAGGATAAAAACTACAAACGGAGGTTTTTTTATGTCAAGCAAAAAAGGAATAAAACATGATCCCGAAACGCTAAAAGCACAGATTCGAACAGAGCACGAAGAAGGCGCATCACTTGGATCGTTGAGCCGGAAGTATGGTGTGAGCATATATTCCGTTGA
>JAVBVJ010000036.1:0-7537 GCA_031554355.1 Oscillospiraceae bacterium | reverse complement strand
GTTTGACGCCGACAGCACCGTTTGTGGTATAATACGGATAAACTCCCGTGCGCAGGGAAATCTAACGGCGAATCAACAGAACAGAGGGACAGACGTGAAAAAGAAACAAGTGATCGGGATTATTGTTGCCGTTTTGGTCGTGGCGGTGATCGGGTTTGGCGGTGTGCTGACCGCGGCGGCCGCCAACCGGCTGAACAGCGGCGCGGCGAGCACGCTGTATGACGCCTACGCGGGGCAGCTGAACAAACCGTCCGCGGAACCCGTCGCCGACAGCATCGCGATGGTTTATATCGTCGGAACCATCGGGCCGCAGACCTACAACGCGTTCGGTATTCCGACCGGAAGCTACGACCAGACGCGGGTGCTGGAACTCATCAAGGCGATGACGGAATCCGACACCAACAAGGGATTGTTTTTGTATGTCGATTCTCCCGGCGGCGGTGTCTTTGAGTCCGACGAGGTCTATCTGGCATTGATGAAATACAAGGAGGAGACAGGACGCCCCATCTACGCCTACGCGCACAGTCTGATGGCGTCGGGCGCTTACTACATCTCCTGCGCCGCGGACACCATCGTCGCCAACCGCAACGCGCAGGTCGGCTCGATCGGCGTTTATATCCAGACCGTGAATTACGCGGGGCTGTATGAAAAACTGGGCATCAACGGCGAGTACATCCGCTCCGGGCCCAATAAGGCGATGGGCAATCAGTACGACGTGCTGACCGACGAGCAGCGCGCGATCTACCAGTCGATCGTCGACGAGTGCTACGACGAGTTCCTGCGGCTGGTCTGCGATGCGCGCGGCTTCACGCGGGAACAGGCGTTGCCGATCTGCGACGGACGCATCTACACCGCGAAACAGGCGCTGGCTGTCGACCTGATCGACGCGCTCAACGACTACGAGACCAGCCTCGAGGAGTTCAAGGCCCAGTGCGGCGTGACCGTGGTCTACGCGCCCAGTTACAGCAGCGACGGGATCCTGAACTGGTTCAGCGCGCTCATCGACGCCGCGCCCAAGAACGAATACGACAGCGCGCTGGAACTGATCGAACAGTTTGAGAGCGGGGTGCCGATGTATCATGCCTAAAACCCCGAGATTTGATCCCCAAACCGGCCTGCCGATTGCGCCGCCCGCGCAGAACTTCGACATCCGAACCGGCCTGCCGATCCCGCCGGAAGCGCCGAAACAGGACATTACGACAGGTCAATCTGGCGCGCCGGTACCACCCGCCGCGCCGACCCCGCAGGTCACACCCGCACCGAAGTTTGACAACAGAACAGGGCAGCCGATCCCGCCGGAAGCGCCGAAACAGGACATTACGACGGGTCATCCGATCGCGGCGGCACCGCAATCGACAACTCCCGCCCCTGCGTCGAACCTATACCCACAACCCGCAGGACAGGGATATTCACCCGCGCCTATGCCCGCCCCCGCACCGAAATACGACAACAGAACAGGGCAGCCGATCATGGTGACGCCGCAGATGGCACCGCCGCAGCCCGCGCCGAACCCCTATGCGCGAACCGTCGGGCAGATGCGCCAGGCCGCGCCGGAAGCGCAGGAGACGCCGCTTCCGCCCGCGACCGCCCGCGCCGCGGGATTTGTGCCGCGCTTGGCCGCGTTTGCGGTCGACCACCTCATCGTCGGGGTGATTCAGTTCGGCGTGTGGCTTGGATTCGGGCTGTGGGACAGCGTGTTCGCCCAGCCGGTCTGGTTCCAGTACACCGGCAACGCGCTGATAATGGCGGCGATCTCGGCGGTCTATTTTATCCTGCTGACCGGGTTGTGCGGCACGACCGCGGGCAAGGCGCTGCTGCAGCTCAAGGTGCAGCGGACGGACGGCGGAAAGCCCGGCTGGTGGACGGTGATCTACCGCGAGACGGTCGGCCGGTTCCTGACCGGCCTGCTCTGCATCGGATATATCGTGCTGGCGATCGATTCCGAGCACCGCGGCTTTCACGACATGCTGAGCGACACTCGGGTGGTCTACCGTTTTTGATTCCTTGAAAAAGATGTGGTATAATAGGAGCCGATCCCAAAAAGAACGAGGCAAAGAAGGTTCAACATGGCGTCAACCGAACAATCCAAAAAAGACCGTATTTATAAAAGAAAACGACTGCGCCGCCAGTTTACCGGAGCGGTTTTCGCGCTGCTCGCGGGCATCGGCGTCGTGTCGATTGTCCTTTTCGGCATCAATCAGGTAAGAAAGACGTTCGACGACACCGACGACCGGCAGGCCTACGCCGCGCTGATCGCCCCGATTGTCGCGCTCGACCCCGCGCCGTTCAAGAGCCTCGACCAGGCCGACCCCAATCTGCTGATGCAGGGCGCGATCTGGGCGACGATTCTGAACGAGGACGTCTCGAAATATTCGCGCGACGAGCAGTCCGGACAGCTGATGCTGCCCTCGATCGAGGTGGCGTCCTACGCCGCGAAGCTGTACGGGCCCGACATCGCGGTCGAGAACAAGACGTTTACGTCCTCGGGCATCACGTTTACCTATATCTCCGAGACCGGCATGTACCTGATTCCGGCGACCAGCCTGAGTGGTTCGTATGTGCCGTTTGTCGAGAGCATCACGACGTCGGGCAACACCAAGGTGCTGCACGTCGCCTACACGACGACGACGAGCTCGGAGATGATCGCGAACCCCAACACCATGATCATCAATAAGTACATGGATTACATCTTTATCAAAAACGGCAGCGAGTACTATCTGTACGCGATCCACGAGCCCGAGAAATAAGCGAAAACAAGAAACACCCTGTTGCGGCTGCAACAGGGTGTTTCTTCTTGCTTCACGCTTTCAGGTATTTCTCGAACCACTCGGTGATCTCTTTCAGGCGGCGTACCCGGTGTTTCGGTTTTCCGCTGCGCGACAGCTCGTGGTTCTCGCCCTTAAACAGCACCAGACGGGTCGGGACGCCGTGGTAGCGCAGCGCCGAAAACATCTGGAGGCCCTCGGCCATCGGGCAGCGGTAATCCTCGTCGGAGTGGATCACCAGCGTCGGCGTCGTCACTTTGTCGGCGTACTTGAGGGGCGACTGTTCCCACAGCAGGTCGAGGTCGTCCCACACAAGCAGGCCGCATTGATCCTTCGTGAAGAAGGGACCGATGTCGGACAGCATCGAAAAGCTGGTCCAGTTGGCGATGCTGCGCTGGGTCGCGGCGGCCTTGAAGCGGTCGGTGTGCCCGATGATCCAGTTCGTCATAAACCCGCCGTAGCTGCCGCCCGTGACGCCCATGCGGGTGGCGTCGATAAAGCTGAACTGCTCAATGCAGCGGTCGCAGAACGTCATGATGTCGCGGAAATCGGTGGTGCCATACTTGCCGCGGATATCGGCGAAGGTGTCGCCCTTGCCGTCTCCGCCGGTCGGGTTGCAGTAGATGACCGCGTACCCCATGCCCGCCCACAGCTGCATCTCGTGGAAATAGACGTTGCCGAATACGGTTTTCGGGCCGCCGTGGATGTCCAGAATCGTGGGGTATTTCTTGCCCTTTTTCATGCCGACGGGCGGAATAACCCAGCCGTGGATCGTCACGTCGTTCTCGTTCTGGAAGTAGACGTCGATCGGCGTGCTCGACTCGTACTCGGCGCAGATCGGCGCGTTCATGGTGGTCAGCTGTTTCTCGTTGCCGTCGAGGTCGATGCGGTACAGCTCGCAGCCTCCGAGACCGCGCATCGCGAAGGCGGCGAAACCGCCCTCGTACGCGACGAACTCGCAGAGAATACCGCGCTCCTTCGTGACGGGCTTGATCTCGCCGGTATCGACATCGATCGAGATGATGTGCGCAGAGTCGTCGAGCGTGTCGATGCTGTAGAGTTGTTTGCCGTACACAACGGTTTCACTCTCGTTCGCGCGGCCCATGCGTACCTCGCTGCCCACCGACCCGTAGGTCGCGTGCGCGCCCTTGTCGTAAAGGCAGGTCAACTTGTGGGTCTTGAGGTTGCAGCGGAAAATCTGGGTGTTTTGGTTGACGCCGAAAGATTTGCAGTCGCTCGCAAAGATCACGAGATCGTTGTTGTCGAGGAACGCGGCGTTGTGGTAGAGCATCTGCTCCTCGATCGAGATGTCCTCGACCTTGAGTTTGTCCGCGTGGACGCAGAATAGATTGGCGTACAGCGGGTCGACATCCGCGTAGGTGTTCGCGGAGAAGATCAGCGTCTTTTTGTCGGGGGACAGCGCGGTCAGGTAGACGCCGGTCAGCTCGTCGACCAGCGGCGTGATGGCGCCCTTGTCGTAGAAATACAGCCGGTTGCGGACCTTGTTGACGACGCCGAGCCCGTTGCCCCAGTAGGGGAGCTCGTCGAAGACAAAGTAGTCGCTGTCCTCCTTGATCGCTTTCGCGGCCTTCTCGAGGTCGTTCTCGTTGTCGACCATCGCCTTGGCGAACGCGTGGGAGTAGTCGGCGGTGAAGAAGAAACGGTCGTTGTCGACAAACTGGAACTCCGACACCTGCATGTCCAGGCGGAGCACCTCCTGCGCCTCGCCGCCGTCGTAGGGCAGCCGGTACAGCACGGTGAGCGGGCGGCCGTTCTTGACCGCCTCCTTGTCCTTTTCGTTCCGCACCGCGGTGAAGTAGATGCCGTCGTCGCGCAGCCGGTACGACGAGACGTCGCCGGACGCGGTCAGCCGGCGCTCCTTTCCGCCGCGCAGCAGGTAGAGGTCGCTTTTGTAGCGGTTATCCTCGAAATCCGCCTGTTTGATCGTGTAGTAAAAATCCCCGTTGCGCGTCTCGAGATTGCAGGGATACAAAAACCGTCCGAAATGTTCGTAATCAACTTTTTTCATGTGTTCCTCCAGCATTCGGTTTGATTCATTATAGCACAGACAAGTTTGATTTCGACCGCGTAAACTGTTATAATTGTAAAAAAATCAGCGAGGAAGCCATGGCCGACACGATTTACATCGTTGTGCCCTGCTACAACGAGGAAGAGGTCCTGCTCGAAACGACGAAGCGGCTGACCGAGAAGATGCGCGCGCTCATCGACGGCGGCGTCATCAGCGATAAAAGCCGGGTCGTCTATGTCGACGACGGCTCGCGCGACCGCACCTGGGCGATGATCGAGCAGTTCCACAAAGCGAACCCGGTTTTCGCGGGCATCAAGATGTCGCGCAACCGCGGCCACCAGAACGCGCTGCTGGGCGGGCTGATGACCGTGAAGAACGATGCCGACGCCGTGATCTCGATGGACGCCGACCTGCAGGACGACATCAACGCGATCGACGGCTTTCTCGAGAAGTACCGCGCGGGATGCGACATCGTGTACGGGGTGCGCAGCTCGCGGGACAGCGATACCGCGTTTAAGCGCTCGACGGCGCAGGGCTACTACAAGCTGCTCGGCGCGCTTGGCGCAAAGGTCGTGTACAACCACGCCGACTACCGGCTGATGAGCCGCCGCGCGCTCGACGCGCTGGAACAGTTCGGCGAGACGAACCTGTTTCTGCGCGGCATGGTGACGCTGCTCGGATTCAAGACCGATACCGTCGAGTATGTCCGCAGCGAGCGGTTCGCGGGCGAGAGCAAGTACCCGCTGCGCAAGATGATCTCGCTCGCGTGGAACGGAATCACCTCGTTTTCGGTGAAACCGATTAAGATCATCACGACGCTCGGCGTCATCGTCTGCCTGATCGCGGTTGCGGGGCTGATCTACTCGCTCATCGCGTGGCTGCTCGGCGACACGGTTCCCGGCTGGACCTCGATGATGATGTCGATCTGGCTGCTGGGCGGCATCCAATTGCTCGCGATCGGGATCATCGGCGAGTACATCGGCAAGATCTACGACGAGACCAAGCGCCGCCCGCGCTTCATCGTCGAGACCTACCTCAATTCCTGAACGGCGCAAATACAAAGGCTGAGCATTGATTCCATTCCGATAAAGAAGTATTTGAAAACACCCACCAGATAAATGAATCTGGTGGGTGTAATACACTACACTTTCTGCGAAAGTTGTGTGAAAAAAGCTATTGTAGGGCGGGGGCATGCTCTCGCTGTTTAGATCGTATAAAATGCATATTTTGAACACCAAATCCAATTATATAAATTATCTGCAATCAATGTAGGGGCGATTTGTAATCGCCCGCGGACGAACACAGTTCGTCCCTACAATCGCACATAATCTAAAATTTGTTCGGCGGGAGCAAGCCCCGCCCTACTCCGCGCTAATTACAACACAGAACCGTGAGAAAAACCAGCCGAAATCAACTTGTTCTTCGGCTGGTTTATTTTAGAAAAACACTTCTTTATGTGGTTGGGATCTTTGTTCGGCCTTTTATTTCTTGCTATTTTCTTTTAAAGATACTGAGCACCTTGGACATCCCGTTGCGGAACATCCCTTTCTCGCCATTCGAGATGATAGCGACGGCGACGGCGACCAGAATTGTGGTGATGCTCCAACCCACAATCTTGCGCTGAACCACGGATTTCTTCTTTCCCCTCGCGGTGCGGCTGACATTTAAGGGCTTCGATCTCTTTTTTAAGCTCGGATAAAAAGGCATGGCACTATCGCTTTCTTGTTGTAATATTAAGGGAGGCGCCGGCAAAACGGGGACACCGAATAAATCGGCAAACCCGGTGATAATATTATTATCGCCGCTTTGCGTCGCATTATGCCGCCGGCAGGATTCTGTCTCATTCTACATCATTGCGCGCATTCGCGCAACCCCGTCGGATCAGTAGTAGCGCAGGCACGCGACGACCTTGCCGAGCACCAGCACCTCGTCGGCCAGAATCGGCGCGTAGTCGGGGTTTTCGGCGCGCAGCTCGATCTGGGTGCCGCGGCGGTAAAACCGCTTGCAGGTCGCTTCGTCGCCGAGCAGCGCGACGATGATCTCGCCCTCGTCCGCGACGGGGGTCTGCTTCGCGACGATGATGTCGCCGTCGAGGATCCCGGCGCCGATCATGCTGTCGCCCTGTACCCGGAGCGCGAAGAGGTTCGTGTTGTCGCGGCGCGGCGAGTCGTAGGTCACATAGCCCTCGATGCTCTCGTTCGCGAGAATCGGCAGACCGGCGGCGACGGTGCCGAGCAGCGGAACCGTCACGGCGTTTCCCTTGTTCTCGAGCGCGATGTTGCGGCGCTTGCCCGACGCGATGTTGATGCGGCCCTCGCGCTGAAGCTCGTGCAGCATGCGGTGCATCGACGAGGTCGACTTGACGCCGAGCGCCTCGCACAGCTCCCGAACCGTGGGCGGCGCGTCGAAACTGTTTTCGACCAGATACCGGAACAGTTCGTCTTTTTTCGTTGACATCGGTTTTTCCTTTCGAGATAGAACATTTGTTTAGAACTATTCTAACACATCAAAGCGGAAATGTAAAGATCTGCCAACGTTCACAAATTGTTAACAAGAACTTCACACTAATGGCACATGTGGCGGATATACTAAACATGTAATAAGTCTGCCGCATGGCTTATTGCGTTAGCATTATTCCTCCTCTTTAATTGTACCCCTAACAAAAGGGCCCCGGATTCCGGGGCCCACCATTTTTGTATAAATCTATTGACTTTTGGGATGCCCAAAGGTGTAGCTATTGGAA